>JAIEBK010000031.1 GCA_029070945.1 Muribaculaceae bacterium | reverse complement strand
AAGGTGCAGACATATATCGTTGATATTACTGATCCTAAAGCCTTAGCTTCCTCTCCGGTATATTACTTAAGGCAGGGAGATATAGTATATGTGGAGCCTAATGATATCCGCAAGCGTGCGACGATTGCTAATGGTAACAGTGTCACCAATATTAGTTTCTGGATTTCTATCGCATCGCTGCTGACATCCGCTGCTATCCTCTTTAAGAAATAACCATGTTTAAGAAAAAAGCTTGAGATATGTGGTTTTTCAAGGATAAGGTCGCTTCGATCGAAGATAGCGGCATAATGACAGGACTTACAGACTGGCATTCGCATGTATTGCCCGGTGTGGACGATGGAATCCAGACCATGCAGGAATCTTTGGAGTTGCTTCGTCATTTTGAAGCCAAGGGTGTTGATACGCTTTGGCTTACCCCTCATATTATGGAGGATTATCCCAATAGTACAGATAAACTGCGTTCCCGATTTGAGGAACTTCAGAAGGCCTGGGATGGAAAGCTTAAATTAAGGCTTGCTTCGGAAAACATGCTTGATGCCTTATTTGAACAGCGTCTTGCTGAACGTGACCTTTTACCGATCGGAGAAAATGCTGATCATCTTCTGGTAGAGACATCGTATTTTTCAGCACCCATGGGTTTCGAAGATCTGCTTGATTCTATAATGACGGCCGGCTACTACCCTCTGCTTGCACATCCTGAGCGTTACGTATATATGGATGAGTCTGATTATATAAAACTGCATGATAAAGGCGTGAAGATGCAGCTCAATTATGTGTCACTTGTGGGCGGTTATGGCGATACCGCCAGAAAGAAAAGCATATGGTTGCTGAAGAACGGATATATAGATGTGATAGGAAGCGATGTACACCGCCTTAATAGCAATCAGACTCTCATTGCGCAAGGTCCGTCTAAAAAGGAGCACATGGAAATGCTGATTTCCGTGGCAAGGGAGAAAAACCGCATCTGATCCGGCCTTGACTTCTTTCAATTGGTTAATAAACACTCATATATGGTTCTTATAGTCTGATACCGATGGAATATAATGCATTTGACCGTACGGCCCTACTCGTGGGGGAAGAGGCGATGAGCCGCATTGCCAGTGCCAAGGTCATTGTCTTCGGGATCGGAGGTGTCGGTAGCTGGGTGGCCGAATGTCTTGTCCGTACCGGTATCAGGCATCTCACCATTGTGGACTCCGACAGGGTAGCGGCTACCAATATCAACCGACAGATGCCGGCTACTGTCGATACCATAGGGGAAATAAAGACGGAAGCTGCTAAGAAAAGGCTTCTGGAGATAAATCCTGAAGCTGATGTGAAGACACTTACTCTTTTTTATGATGCGGAGACAGCTCCAGCGATCGATCTTGAGGCATATGACTATATCGTAGACGCAATCGATTCCCTCAAGGATAAGGCTCTGCTTATACTTAACGCTACCCGTTGCGGAAGGAAGCTTTTCAGCAGTATGGGCGCCGCTCTGAAAATGGATCCTGCGAGGGTGAAGACAGGTGAGTTCTGGAACGTGAAGGGATGTCCGCTTGCAAGAGCTCTTCGGCAGAGGTTTAAGAAAAACAAGGAATATCCGGCAAAAAAATTCGTTTGTGTCTACAGTGATGAACTTCTTGAAAACAGAGGTAGCACTTCAGATTCATGCGAGTATAAGGCACGTATCAACGGCAGTTTATGTCATATTACAGCGATCTTTGGCATGACTCTTGCGGGAGAAATAATCAAGGATATATGCCGGAACTAAAGTTCAGTATGGCATGATTATATACTTTAAATAAATAATAAATGATATCCACAGAGAATTCAATAATATACCGGCTGGTTATCCTTGCACTGCTTACTGTGAGTGGTGTCTTAATGGTATCAGCTGATGTCAATGTGGAATATCATGCATCAGTCACGGCGCAGGCGTCGTCAGCCTCACTTTCTCCATATATGCTCGGATCATGGAATCATGGACGCTATGTGGAAGGAAATGGCGTTTGGCAGGAGGCCGCCTTACATAAGTCTTTTGATATGTCCAGGCGCTTTGACTGGAGTGCCGGTGCCGGATATCTGGCGGGAATCGGATCGGATACCGATTATGCCCGTTGGAATGAAGACACCCGGTCATGGGGTGTAAGTAGCGCACGGAGAAATGCCTTCCGTATCACCGAATTGTATGGTGAGTTGAAATATCGTGCCGTCTACCTTACAGTAGGCATGAAGAACTCCATGTCGAGGATTATCGACGAGCATCTGTCAAGCGGAGACCTTACGCGAAGTAACAACGCCACGCCTATTCCAGGCATTGCGGCGGGTTTTATCGACTTCGTCGATATCCCGTTCACCAACGGATGGGTGCAGATCGATGGTGAATTGATGTATGGAAAGATGACTGATTCCGGATTCCGTAAGCGGGAGTTTAACTATTACACCGGAGTGGAAGGACTAAATCTATATTACAATTACAAGCGATGCTATTTCCGTACCAATCCTGACAAGAAATTTCATGTCACAGTCGGGATGCAGGCAGCCGCTATGTTCGGCGGATGCACGAATAATTACATTAATGGAAAACTTGTATCCTCGGATGTAAGGGGGTTTCGTGTGAAAGATCTTTTTCAAGCCTTTTTCCCGCGGGAGGGGGGAGAAGAATATTATGAAGGGTCGCATCTCGGCTCATGGGATCTTAAGGCGACATATAGGATGCGCAATGGCTCGAGCATTGACGCTTATTTTGAGTGGCCTTGGGAAGACGGGTCAGGCATAGGAAAGATGAACGGCTGGGACGGACTGTGGGGTATCCGGTATGATACAGGCAGGAAGGGAATCCTGAGCAGAGCTGTAGTGGAATATCTTGATTTCACTAATCAATCCGGTCCGATCCATTATGATCCCGAGGATAATCCCGACAGCCCGCTCACCGGATATGCCGAAGGAGCCGACAATTATTATAACAATGATTTCTACGGAGCATATACCAATTACGGTATGGGTATAGGCTCGCCGTTTCTTGTCGCTCCGATCTATAACCGCGATGGTATGCTCAGCTATCTTCACAACAGGGCTCGCGGTTTTCATATAGCCATAGAAGGAGATCCGGCGGAACGAATTTCCTATCGCTTTATGGTAGGCTACCAGACAGCGGGAGGATCAGGATGGGTACCCGCTTTCAGAAAGACTCATGCTGTTTCAGCCATGCTTGAAGGACGTATCCGGCCTATGGTGAAGTTACCCGGATTGGAGATAGGGTTAAGGATGGCTTTTGACAAGGGTTCTCTTCGTGGAGATAACTTCGGCGCGCAACTGCAGGTGGCATATAATGGAAAATTTACTTTCTAAAAGATTCTATCTATGAAAAAAATATATCACCTTGTTTTATTGCTGTCGATAGTTGTTTTGTGTAGCTGCACACAGTATAACGGTCATATAGGACCCATATTCGGTTCCTGGGCACTCGTCTCGATAACAGAAGACGGGGATCCACTTGAGCTTGGAGATGAGACTGTGATAAGTTTTCAGAATGAAGTGGTAAGGGTTGTCAGACTGGTGGATCCTCCTTATCAGGTGACGACTCGATATGGTAATTTTACTTTGTCAGACAATGTGCTTACACTCCGTTTCCAGACAGAGCCTACAGCTTCGGGAAGCCAGGCTTATATGACTCCTGACTGGCTCTATTTCCCTGTGGATGTGGCTTTGCTCCGTTTTGACGTAAGAAAGTTGACCGGCGCGGAGATGGTGTGTAGTATTGATGACGGAAATCATACGATGGTATATTCTTTTAGGAAGACCTGGTAAAGAATATATATAAAATATTAGGTCCGTATCCCCTGGGGGAACGGACCTTTAATATTTTATTGATTTATCGGGAAGATTACTCGGCCTTTCCGTCAGAACCGAGCACGTTGAGGATCTTGTGCTTGTAGAGCTTCTCCATTTCGTCGCGGGCCGGGCCGAGGTATTTGCGCGGGTCGAATTCACCCGGTTTCTCAGCGAGAACCTTGCGGACTGCGGCTGTCATGGCAAGACGGCTGTCGGAGTCGATATTGATCTTGCAGACATCCATCTTGGCAGCCTTGCGGAGTTCCTCTTCGGGAATACCGATAGCGTCAGGAAGCTTGCCGCCATATTCGTTGATGATGTCAACGTATTCCTGGGGCACAGAGCTTGAACCGTGGAGCACGATGGGGAAGTCAGGAAGCTTCTTTTCGACAGCCTCGAGAACGTTGAATGCCAATGGAGGAGGCACGAGACGACCGGTCTTCGGGTCACGGGTACACTGTTCGGGGGTGAACTTATATGCGCCGTGGGATGTGCCGATTGAGATGGCGAGGCTGTCGCACTGTGTGCGTGCCACGAATTCGATAACCTCCTCGGGATCAGTGTATGTGTGGTGGTCGGAGCTTACTTCGTCCTCAACGCCGGCGAGAACGCCAAGCTCTCCTTCTACTGTCACGTCAAACTGATGAGCGTAGTCAACGACTTTCTTTGTAAGCTCGCAGTTGTCTTCGAAGCTGAGGTGGCTGCCAT
Organism: Muribaculaceae bacterium; assembly: GCA_029070945.1. Classification (GTDB taxonomy): domain Bacteria; phylum Bacteroidota; class Bacteroidia; order Bacteroidales; family Muribaculaceae; genus Lepagella. Next base: position 20,718 of record JAIEBK010000031.1, on the reverse strand, counting down.
CGATCATTACTGAAGAGAATCCGTTGTCGATGCAGTCCTTGCAGGTTTCGAATGTATCGCCGTGGTCAAGGTGGAGTACGATCTCAGGCTTTTCCCAGCCGAGGCTCTTGGCGTATTCCACAGCACCCTGAGCCATATAGCGAAGAAGTGTGGGGTTGGCATAGTTGCGTGCACCCTTGGAAACCTGAAGTATCACCGGGCTTTTGGTTTCTGCGGCAGCCTTGATGATAGCCTGAAGCTGCTCCATGTTGTTGAAGTTGAAGGCGGGGATTGCGTAGCCTCCGTGTACGGCCTTTGCAAACATCTCGCGTGTGTTAACAAGACCGAGTTTCTTATAATCTACCATTTTACCTAAAACATTTATTGGAGTCAGAAATGCCTTACGGCTTGTCTGACCCAAGGTTATCTAATAATAGTGTGCAAATTTAATTAATATTTTTGAATCTTACACTATCCTTTTTGGAAAAATCGGCTTTTTTGGCTAAATTTGTAGTCGGAATAGCAAATTTGCAATTATCGAATATAAATGGCCTGAAGAATAGTTATGAGAATTTTCAGTTCCAAAGACATAAAAGACCTTGATCAAGCTACTTGCGAGGCTCAAGGCATCGATTCCCTCATGCTGATGGAGAGAGCGGCCAATGCAGTGGCTAAGGAGGTCACTGCCCGTTTCCTCCCAAGCAGACGTATTGTTGTGGTGGCCGGTCCCGGCAACAATGGAGGGGACGCCCTCGCCGTGGCGCGTATTCTCGCGGAACTCGGCTACGGCAATGTGGAAGTGTACCTCTTCAATGTCAGGGGACAGCTCTCCGAGGACTGCGAGGCGCAGAAACATAAGCTTTTCGAAGCAGGGGAGAAAGTGAAGTTTACCGAAGTCACCACTACTTTCATACCTCCTCAGCTTTCTCGTGAGGATGTGATCATCGACGGACTCTTTGGCGTAGGGCTTCGCGATCCACTCTCGGGAGGTTTCGCCGCTGTGGCCAGACTAATCAATGATTCCGGAGCTTACGTGATAAGCATAGACATTCCTTCCGGACTTGCGGGAGAATGGAACGCCAACGCACGTTTCCATGATATGGTGCACGCCAATCTGACACTGACTTTCCAGTTTCCCAAACTGTCGTTTTTCTTTCCGGAGCATGCGCCTATCCTTGGCGATCGTGTAGTCCTTGATATCGGTATAGACAGAAACGCGCTTAAGAGCAGAAAGTCAAACTGGCTTCTGGTAGAAAGCAGGACTATAAGGAAACTGCTGCGTCCCCGTAATCCTTTCAGCGCGAAACGCGATTATGGCTCGGTAATGATATTTGCCGGAAGTCTCGGCATGATGGGGGCTGCTGTGCTTTGCGCAAAAGCCGCTCTTAAATGTGGTGCCGGACTTGCTACCGTGCATGCTCCGCGTACCGGCCTGATTATCCTTCAGACAGCGGTCCCTGAAGCCATGTTTGAGCCTGACCGTAACGAAAGGGTGATAAGCGACATGAGTCTTCATCATGCGCACCAGGCAGTAGCCGTGGGTCCCGGAATAGGAACCAATGACCTTACCGTCAATGCCCTCGAGTCCTTGCTTAAGACCTGTCGGTCGCCTCTGGTGCTTGACGCTGACGCACTCAACTGCATCGTCAAGAAACCGTCATTGTTGTCAATGATCCCTCCATGCTCTATCATTACTCCGCATATAGGAGAGTTTGACCGCCTCTTTGGAGAGCAGCCATCTTCTGAACACAGACTGAAAAAAGCTATAGAGATGGCGCAACTTTACAACATTGTAATTGTGCTAAAGAGTCATTTCACCATGATTGTGCGTCCTACTGGCAACGTATACTTCAACTCTACCGGTAACGCAGGGATGTCTACGGCCGGAGCGGGAGATGTCCTGACCGGTGTAATAGCCGGATTCCTCGCACAGGGACTGCAGCCTGAAAACGCCGCAACCCTCGGAGTCTATATCCATGGCCTTGCGGGTGACATTGCGACAAAGGAAATCGGGGAATACGGAGTGGTAGCCTCTGATATCGCCGACCGGCTTGGACGCGCCATCAAGGCTGTCATCGAACGTGAGGTGTAATGCTTCGGCATCATAATCAAATCATATTTGGAATCATAACATATGAGAAAGACAATATCCGCATTGGCCTGCTTACTGACGGTATCCCTTTCCTGGGGTCAGGCTACGAAGGTGCTAACTGCTGAGAAAAGCAACGAATACGGACTGGTCTATTCGCTGCCAATTACTGCTTTGGAGGTGGAAGTGACTGCTTCGCATACTGTGGCTAAGAAGGGACCGTATTATCTCTATGCGAAAAAATCTATCGGTACGGAAAAGGCTGTGAGCGAAGACTATGAGAAATGGCAGATCACAGAGGTCAGGGTACGTCCATACGGCGTGTCAGATTCCGGCACACAGTATCTGATGCAGCTTCGTCCTGGAGCGCTTACATCCATTACGGTGGATCCTGACGGTATGTTGCTTGCAATCAATAAGGAAGTCAATGCTCCTGTATCGGGTAAAGTCAAGACTGAAGCTACGGCTCCGGTAAAATGGCCTTCCGGTAATGAGTATCTTGACTTCGTAGATGAGGATTTCGTCGCTTCTAAAAGTTCTGCCAAGCAGGCTCAGCTTCTCGCTGAGTCGCTTATGGAGGTCAGGGAATCGAAACTCGCGCTGACACGTGGCACGGCTGACCCTATGCCTGCTGACGGAAAGCAGATGGAGATTATGCTCGCATCTCTCGGCGAACAGGAGGCAGCTCTTAATGCGGCCTTTACCGGCAGTGTGACGACGGAATACGTATCCCGTAAGTTCTCTTTCGTGCCTGAGGGTGATGAGAAAAAGATACTTTTCCGCCTATCGGATTTTGCCGGATTCGTGGATGCCGACGATCTTTCTGGAGATCCGGTATACATAGAGATAGAGACTATCAATGAGGCCTCTCTTCCGGTGGATGCAAAAGGCGAGACTAAAAAACTTCCCAAGAACGCTGTCATATACAATATTCCCGGCAGTGCGCAGGTTACGATATCTTCTCTCGGCAAGACATTATTCCAGAAGGAATTCCAGATGTCTCAGACAGGTATGACATTCGGCCTTGATCCGGCATTGTTCACCGACAGGAAGGAACCCTCTTTCGCCGTGTTCGACCCAATTACAGGAGCCCTTCTCGAAATTGGTTCTGTGACGGCCAGATAGACGGTTTAATATCATAAAATCTATACATTTTATAAATCCCAAAATATAATGGCAACAAAACCTTTTCATTATCAAAAGCCTTTCGAGCTTGGTCCGGACACTACGGAGTATAAGCTCATCACCAAAGACTATGTAAAGACCGAGGACTGGAACGGCCACGAGATGCTTGTGGTGGATCCTGAAGCGCTTACTATCATCGCCAACGTGGCCTCGCATGACTGTTCTTTCATGCTCCGTCGCGAGCATAACGAGATGGTTGCTAAGATACTTCATGATCCCGAGGCGTCGGAAAATGATAAATTCGTAGCGCTTACCATGCTCCGCAACGCGGAGATCGCCGCCAAGGGCGTACTTCCTTTCTGTCAGGACACCGGCACTTCTATCTGTGCAGCCTATAAGGGACAGCAGGTCTGGACCGGCTGTGACGACGAGGAGAAGATATCACTCGGCGTATATAAGACATATACGGAGAATAACCTCCGTTACTCGCAGAACGCACCTCTCACAATGTATGACGAGGTTAACACAGGATGCAATCTTCCTGCCCAGATCGATATCCACGCTACAGAAGGAGATGAATACAAGTTCCTCTTCGTCGCCAAGGGCGGTGGCTCAGCCAACAAGACATACCTCTATCAGGAGACTAAGGCTATACTTAACAAGAAGACGCTTGTGCCTTTCCTTATTGAGAAGATGAAGACCCTCGGCACAGCCGCATGTCCTCCCTATCATATCGCTTTTGTCATCGGCGGCACAAGCGCCGAGAAGAACCTCGAGGTGGTAAAGAAGGCATCCGTGAAGTATTTCGATAACCTTCCCACTACCGGTAATGAATACGGTCGTGCGTTCCGTGACGTGGAGCTTGAGAAGGAACTCCTCGAAGCTGCCCACAATATCGGACTCGGCGCCCAGTTCGGAGGTAAATATTTTGCGCATGACATCCGTGTGATCCGTCTGCCTCGTCATGGCGCTTCCTGCCCTGTTGGTATGGGCGTAAGCTGCTCGGCCGACCGCAACGTGAAGGCTAAGATCAACAAGGATGGCCTCTGGATAGAGAAACTCGATGAGAATCCCGGTGAACTCATTCCGGTTGAACTCCGCCAGGCAGGAGAGGGGGAGGTGATCGAGATCGATCTCAATCGTCCGATGGAGGAAGTACTCGCTGAACTTGACAAATATCCTGTATCTACGCGTCTGTCGCTTAAGGGTACAATTATTGTAGGACGGGACATCGCACATGCCAAGATCAAGGAACGTCTTGATGCCGGCGAGCCTATGCCAGAATACCTCAAGAAGCATCCTATATATTATGCCGGTCCGGCCAAGAAACCAGAAGGACTGCCTTCCGGTTCTTTCGGTCCCACTACAGCCGGACGTATGGACTCATACGTAGATCAGTTCCAGGCTGCAGGAGGTTCAATGATAATGATTGCCAAGGGCAACCGCTCGCAGCAGGTGACAGACGCCTGCAAGAAGCATGGCGGTTTCTATCTTGGTTCTATCGGAGGTCCTGCCGCCATCCTTGCCAAGAATTCAATCAAGAACGTAGAGCTTCTTGAATATCCGGAACTCGGAATGGAGGCTATCTGGAAGATAGAGGTAGAGAACTTCCCCGCATTTATCCTCGTAGACAACAAGGGCAACGATTTCTTCAAGCAGATCAAGCCCCGCTGTCCGATGGGTTGCTGATATATACAGGCACACACGCATCGTGTGTCCTCATCCGTTTGGGCTCAAGACTGAATGAGTAAAAACACGATATCTCCATGGAAGTGGATTCCCTCGCTATATATAGCTGAGGGAATCCCTTATTGTGCAGTCAATACTCTGCCGGTGCTATTCTATTGCGAGCTCGGAATCTCCATACCGGAGATCACTGCCTGGACCGGTCTGCTGTCGCTTCCATGGATGATCAGGCCTTTCTGGAGTCCTTTCGTAGATATCTTCTCGACTAAGCGACGCTGGACACTGGCGATGCAGATGCTGATGACCGTCTGTATGATTGCGGTTGCGCTCTTCCTGCCGACATCGTTTTTCTTCGCATCTACGCTCGCTGTGTTTGCGTGTATGGCTTTTTTCTCGGCTACCCATGACATTGCGGCCGACGGCTTCTACATGCTTGCGCTTTCAGAAAAACAACAGGCGGACTTTGTCGGTATTCGATCTACTTTTTATAAAGTGGCGACGGTTCTCGGACAGGGAGGACTGACTCTGCTTGCGGGGTGGCTCGAGACCAGGGGTATGCATCCTTCGGGAGCATGGGCCATTGTCTTCTATTGTCTGACGGCGCTCTTCTTCTCCATATGGCTATGGCACACGCAGGCTCTTCCGAGACTCGCAGACGATCATCCTGTTGGCGGTACGACACCTTCGGATATACTTCGCAGCTTCGGCCTGACATTCGTATCATTCTTCAAAAAGAGACATATAGCGGCGGCTCTTGCTTTCATGCTGCTATTCCGTCTTCCTGAAGCGATGTGCGGAAAGATGGTGGCTATCTTCATGAAGTCTCCGCTTGAAGATGGGGGCCTTGGACTTTCACTGACAGAGATAGGATTTGCAAACGGCACTATTGGTGTCATAGCCCTTCTGGCAGGAGGTGTCCTCGGAGGTATCGCGATCGGCAGGGGAGGACTTAGGAGATGGCTATGGCCGATGGCAATGTCGCTGGCGTTGCCATGTGTGGTCTACTGTCTTCTGGCCATATGGCCGCATACCGGTTTCACGATGATATGCGTTGCTGTCGGCATAGAACAGTTCGGATATGGTTTCGGTTTGACGGCACTTATGATGTATATGATATATTTCGCGCGTGGAGAATCAGAGACATCCCATTATGCCTTCTGTATAGCCTTTTCGATGGCTGGTATCATGCTTCCGGGGATGGCTGCCGGTTGGATTTTCGAGCATCTGTCATTATCCGGACTGTATGGATTTAGCTATGGGAATCCCTTTGAGATCTATTTTTGGTTTGTGATGGTATGCTGTCTGACAACATTTGCCGCTTGCCGGATTGCCGGTCCGTCGATCCGTGAGATTTCCCGGAAAGAATAGTGTTTACTGATGAGATCTGTACCCATAACCCTTATAAAGCTATAAACCTAAAAAAACAATTTGATATGAAATTCTTTCTTACGGTAGTCGCTCTTTCGACAGTCGTGTTAAACTGTGGCGCCACCTATATGGATAAATATAACGCCCTTCAGGCCGATCCCAAGATTGAGATTCCTGACTCAACGGGATTTAAGTTTACTGATGTCAAGGTCAACAAGACCGGTTCTGTTAAGGATCAGAACAAGTCGGGAACATGTTGGGCATTCTCAGGAACTTCCATGGTGGAAGACGATGTGATGCGCAAAGGTGGCCCTGAACTTGATCTTTCCGAAATGTGGACTGTGCGTAACTGCTATATCGACAAGGCTAAGAAATTCATAAGTACCGGAGGCAAGATAAATTTCGCACAAGGCGGTTCATTTGCCGACGTCATCTATGCCATGGATAACTATGGGGCTGTGCCTGAGGAAGTATATGCCGGCCTTAACTACGGTGAGGAAAAGCATTCGCACTATGAGATGGCCGCTGCTCTCGAGGCATATCTCAATGCCATTAATAGTAATCCTAATAAAAAACTGTCTACAGCCTGGCTGCCCGGTTTCATCGGGATTCTGGACGCTTATATGGGGCCGGCTGTCGAGACTTTCACCTACAACGGCAAGACCTACACTCCTCAGTCGTTTGCAAAAGAGATGAAGATTGTTCCTGAGGAATATGTCTCTTTCACGAGTTATACTCACCACCCTTTCTATAAGCCTTTTGCCCTTGAGATCTCTGACAACTGGCTGTGGTCGGAGAGTATAAACGTGCCGATGGAGGAGATGAAGCGTATAGTAGACGAGGCGCTTGACGCAGGATTTACTGTAGGTTGGGCTGCTGACGTGAGCGAAAAGGGATTCAAATGGCGTAAAGGCTATGCACTTCTTCCCGAGAAGAAAGCGAAAGAGGATATGGACAACGCCGAGGTTGCCCGCTGGACCCAGCTTTCTGACTCTGACCGTGACGCCATGCAGTATGACATCAAAGGTCCTGTCAAGGAACGCACAATTACTCAGGAAGACCGTCAGCGTACATTCGAGAATCGCGAGACAACTGACGACCACGGAATGGTGATCGTAGGGTATGCAACCGATCAGGAAGGCAACCGATATTATAAGGTGAAGAACTCATGGGATACCAACCAGCTATACAACGGTTATCTTTACGTATCAGAGCCTTACTTCCTTGAGAAGACTTTAGATATCATGCTCAACAAGGCAGGTGTGCCGAAAGATATCGCTAAGAAAGCAGGCCTTAAGTAACGCACAACGCGAGACGAATATGGAAGTAAAGGCTAAAAAAGCTCTGGGACAGCATTTCCTGACAGATCTTCCCACTGCGGAGAAGATAGCGGATACGATCTCCATGCAGGAACTATCTGTGGCATGCGGCCCGGAGAAAGGAGAGGAATGGGGAAAACTCCCGGTAGTGGAAATCGGTCCCGGAATGGGAGTGCTGACAGATTTCCTTGTAGCTGCCGGGCGCGATGTGACCGCGATTGAGATTGATCATGAAAGTGTGGAATATCTCGCTAAGCACAAACCTGACATAAAGGTCAGGGAGGGAGATTTTCTCCGTCTTGACCTTAATGACATTGCCGACGGTGAGATTGCCTTGATAGGAAACTATCCGTATAACATATCTTCCCAGATTTTCTTCCGTGCTCTTGACTACAGGGAGAAGATTCCTGTTATAGCAGGAATGTTGCAGAAGGAGGTGGCCGAGCGTATCTGCTCGGCTCCGGGATCGAAGGTATACGGCATACTGTCTGTATTGCTTCAGGCCTGGTATAACTGTGAGTATCTCTTCACGGTGGAACCGGGGGTATTCTCTCCGCCGCCCAAGGTAAGAAGCGGTGTACTTAGACTGACGCGGAACTCCCGTACCGATCTTGGAGTTGATGAGAAGAAGTTCAAGACTATTGTCAAGACAGCTTTCGGACAGCGCCGTAAGACATTACGCAATTCCCTGTCGGGAATGATACCATCCGGCAGTCCGCTACTTGATGATCCCATACTGAAGGAGCGACCGGAACGGCTCTCCGTAGAGCAGTTCATCTATCTCACCAAAGCTCTCAGCTGATATATAAAAACGAGAGACGGCTTCGCATCTGGTGCGAAGCCGTCGTCGTTTATGCTTAGATTCCCGGAGTTTATAAACTCATGCGCTTACAAATTTATAAACTCACCGGTCTTTGTACATATCGTCGTAATACTTCTCATACTCTCCTGAAGTGATGTTGTCCATCCACTCCTGATTTTCGAGATACCAGCGTACTGTCTTTTCGATACCCTCTTCAAACTGCAGACTCGGTTCCCAACCAAGCTCTGACTGGAGTTTGCGGCTGTCGATTGCATAGCGCATGTCGTGGCCGAGACGGTCGGTGACGAAGGTTATGAGCTTCTCCGACTGGCCTTCCGGATTACCAAGCAGACGGTCGACAGTCTTTATGATAACCTTGATGAGATCTATGTTCTTCCACTCGTTAAATCCTCCGATGTTGTAGGTATCGGCTATCTTGCCCTCATGGAAGATGAGGTCTATCGCGCGTGCGTGGTCCTCTACGAAGAGCCAGTCGCGCACGTTCTCTCCCTTGCCGTAGACGGGGAGAGGTTTACCATGTCTGATATTGTTGATGAAGAGAGGTATCAGTTTTTCCGGGAACTGATATGGACCGTAGTTGTTGGAGCAGTTGGTGACGATCGTGGGCATTCCGTAGGTGTCATGGTATGCGCGAACGAAATGGTCGCTGCTTGCCTTTGATGCGGAGTATGGAGAGTGTGGGTTGTATTTTGTGGTCTCAAGGAAAAATTCGGTGCCGTATGCCATGTCTTCCTCGCTTGATGCCCTGGTGGTGAATGGGGCCGGAACGCCTTCAGGATGCGTCAGCTCGAGGGCTCCGTATACCTCGTCGGTCGAGATATGATAGAAGCGCTTGCCTTCATACTTGTCGGGCAGAGACTCCCAGTATTCCTTAGCTGCCTGAAGGAGGGCGAGGGTCCCCATCACATTGGTGCGGGCGAATGTGAACGGATCCTTGATTGAGCGGTCAACATGACTTTCTGCTGCCAGATGGATTATTCCGTTGATATCATATTCTCTGATTATACGGCGCATCTCGTCGAGATCCGCGATATCTGCCTTCACAAATGTATAATTTGGCTTTCCCTCAATATCCTTGAGGTTAGCAAGATTCCCGGCATATGTCAGCTTATCGAGATTGACGATACGGTAGTCGGGATATTTGTTTACGAAGAGGCGGACAACGTGTGAACCGATAAATCCGGCACCCCCTGTGATCAAGATGTTCCGTTTATAATTCATAATACATGATTCATAATGCATATTAATATTATGCGTGGTTGCTTAGATTCCGGATGCATGTACGCAAGGAATCAGTCCAGTATGGAACTAAGATATTGAAGGTATCCTTTATCTTTGTTTTGTCAAGTACCGAATATGAGGGGCGTGTGACCTGAGAGGGGAACTCGTCGCTATGGCAAGGCTGTATATTGCAATTTTTGTTACCGGCGATTTCCGCGATAATTTTTGTAAAGTCATACCATGAGCAGACACCCTCATTTGAATAGTGGTATATACCCTCGTTACCATCAATCTTTTTATCCTCTATGATATTGAAGATTGTATCGGCAAGATCCTGTGCATAGGTAGGTGTCCCGACCTGATCAAATACTACTTTGAGTTCCGGTTTGTCCGATGTCAGGCTGAGCATAGTCTTTACGAAATTCTTACCGTATTCCGAATATAACCATGCCGTGCGGACCACAATTGCCTTAACACCTGACTCAAATATTTGTTCCTCACCATGTAGCTTTGTGAGTCCATACACTCCTGTTGGATTCGCAGGCTCCTCTTCGGTGCGGGGCGTATTGCCGAGCGATCCTCCGAAGACATAGTCGGTCGAGATATGGATGAGAGTGCCGTCATTGGCTTTCATAGCGTCGGCAAGGATTCTTACGGCTTTGGCATTGAGCAGCTCTGCGAAGTCACGGTCGCTCTCAGCCTTTTCTACATTGGTGTATGCGGCACAGTTGACGATGACTTTAATATCGTTGTCCTTCACTGTTTTCGCTACCGCTTCGGCATCAGTGATGTCAAGTTCTGCTACGTCTGTAAAGATATACTTGTTGTGAGTTGCGCGTTTTGCGTTTTGAGAGTCGTTTTTAACGGCGTTGCGCATGCAGTTGCCGAGTTGGCCGTTTGCACCGGTTACCAGTATATTCATGATTTTTTATATGAAAAAGGAGAGTCAAAATCTTTTAACGAAACATGTTTCATGTCTTTTTCCGACAGAATAGCATTTTCAAGTTCTATTCTCCAGTCAATTCCAAGTTCTGGATCAATACAGGAGATTCCTCCTTCTGTTTCTGGATGATAGTTGTCGTCACACTTATACTGGAATATTGCAGTCTCGCTTAGTACTGAGAAACCATGGGCAAATCCATGTGGTATAAAGAACTGACGATGGTTCTCTTCGGAAAGCTCAACGGCTACATATCTTCCATATGTCGGAGAGCCTTTCCTGATGTCTACTGCAACGTCAAGAACTGTTCCCCGGATACATCTTACGAGCTTGGCCTGACAATGAGGGGGACGCTGGAAATGCAAGCCTCGGATTACTCCGAAAGAGGAGCAAGACTCGTTATCCTGCACAAAATCAATCTTTGCAACTTTCTCATCGAAGAGCCTTTTTGAATATGACTCAAAGAAATAACCTCTCGCGTCAGTGAAGACGCGAGGTTCAAGTATCTTCAGTCCCTCGATTTCAGTATCTATTATTCTCATCTTTCGCTAATTTGATAAGATATTGGCCGTATTGGTTCTTTTGCATAGGTATGGCAAGCTCAATAAGCTTTTCTTTAGATATCCATCCCTGGTCGTATGCTATTCCTTCAAGACATGCAATCTTCAATCCTTGTCTTTTCTCAAGTACCTCTACATAAATCGAGGCCTCGGCGAGCGAATCGTGGGTTCCTGTGTCAAGCCACGCGAATCCACGGGGAAGAGTCTGAACCTTCAGTAGCCTTTCTTTTAGGAATTCCTGATTGACAGTGGTGATTTCGAGTTCACCACGTGCGGAAGGTTTTATCCGGGATGCGATGTCAACTACCTTATTCGGATAGAAATAAAGGCCCACTACGGCATAGTTGGATTTAGGTCTGGAAGGTTTTTCCTCGATGGAGATACAATTGCCATCTTCATCAAATTCCGCTACTCCGTAGCGTTCAGGATCATTTACCCAATATCCGAACACAGTAGCCATACCCCTCTCTTCCGCATCCCTGACAGCTTCTTTAAGGACCCCGGAGAAATTTGGGCCATGAAAGATATTGTCGCCGAGCACAAGGCAAACTGAATCGTTTCCGATAAAATCTTTTCCTATTATGAATGCCTGGGCGAGACCGTCAGGCGAGGGCTGCTCTGCATATGAGAACCTTACTCCATAATCGGATCCATCTCCGAGGAGCCGTCTGAACCCGGGAAGGTCCTGCGGGGTGGATATGATGAGTATATCCCTTATTCCGGCCTGCATCAGCGTTGAAACCGGATAGTACACCATCGGCTTGTCGAAGATTGGGAGGAGTTGCTTACTCACCCCTTTGGTGATGGGGAAGAGCCTTGTGCCGGAACCTCCGGCAAGAATGATACCTTTCATATGTTAAGTTTTAGTTGCGAAATAATGCGGTATATTCGTCAGAGATATTCTTCCATCTGTATCGCCGTTCGGCGATCTCCTTCATAGAGGTTCCATCAAGATCTGTCCTTTCTATCTCTTTGATTAGATTCTCAGCGTTGTTGAAATAATAAGCCTGATGTTCTGTTGTCTCACGATTATAGACCACGTCGTAGGCTAAAATCGGAATTCCGAAAAACATGGCCTCTACCAGAGATGGATTTGTCCCTCCCGCGCTATGTCCGTGGACATACATCCTCGCATTGCTTCTAATTGCGTAGAGCACGTCAAGATCGTAGATAGCATCCAGAAGTTTCAAGTTGGGGAATTTCGAGTATTTTTTGCGTAGGTTTTGTCCGTACTCGCTTTTGTTCCAATTGCCGATATAGACGAGAGTCCTATCTGTTCGTGAAAATGCCTCAAGTACAGTCTCGCTATTATTTTCCGGTTCTATCCGACAGACGCTTACCGCGTAGTCACCTTGTTTAATCCCGTGTTTGGAGAGAACGGTTTTATCAAATCCGGGTGGCAATGTTCTTTTTACATGATCACCTCCATAGGCGATCAGGGTCGATGGTCTATTATATGTCTCGGTGACGTAGTCCTGTATTCCTTTATTGTCAGCGATCACTGTATCAGCGAATTTTACCGCAAGTGACTCTGAAGTCTTCAGTATGCGTCTGGCGAGTTTTCCCCATTTATCACGTTTGTATTCCTGACCGTCAATATTGATGATAAGTTTAGTATGGTTGATCAAACGGAACAATGGCAGAAATAGGCACCCGGAGACTCCGAGCAATAGAATCACATCGTATCCTTTTAGACATCTGCAAAGTGACATAATATCATAGGGCACAGACTGTATCCCGTTGGCATGAAGAGGAATGTATTTAAGTTTCCCACCCTTATGCTCCGGGCGTTTGTCGGGCATATCAAGGCCTGAACAGAACACCGTATAGCTGATGTCGTCCGGACAGTTCTTACCCAGAAGGTTTTCGACAAGACTTTCGAAGCCTCCATATGTGGCCGGCACTCCTTGAGAACCGACAATAGCAACCTTAATCATCTCTTATCTTTGTCAGGCATCAGCCAATCTCTAAAGTGGTCTTTAAATTCGTTGACTTCCTTTCTGTTTTCGTATTTTGCATATTCCTCCTCCTTGAAGAAATCAGAAGACTTTCGCTTAAGTATTTCATGAATGGCATAAGAGAAGTCTTTCGAACTGTTGCCGTCAAGATACCCGAATGAAGGGAACTCAGTCAGCATTTTTCTGAAATAAGGAATATCGGAGGCAATGATAGGCTTCTTGAAATAGAATGCCATCTCAAGGATTCCGCTCTGAGATGTCTTTCGATATGGTAAAGCCAGAAAATCAACGTTATCATATAGAAAACGGAGTTCATCGTCAGTGATGTGACGAATGAAGAAAGACACGTTTCTGTCAGGCTTTATTTTCACACGCTTATACACGCCGTCGATATCCTTCCCAGCTACGATGACTTTGATTTTAGAAGCATCCTTTTCTGACAGGTTGTTTACAGAGTCAAGAAGTATATCAATACCTTTCTCTCTCGTTATATTTCCGAAAAAGAGTATATTGATTTTTTCCTTATCTACGGATTGTCTGATATCTTCGGATACCGCCTGCAGGTTGTAGTCGCGAGGGAAAACATATTTGAAATGTGGCACCTCATATTTCTTTCCCTCATATCCGAACTGCATGAGATAATCATCGGTGCGGGAGGAATGGGAGATGACAGTCGTTATTTTAGAAGAATATATTTTAGCCAGTTTCTCGCGTAGTCTTAGGTTGGAATCCTCGTTTTGTGCAATAACTTCATGGACGTCGAGACAATGGTTAGGTGTTTTTGAAACAATCTTAAGGAAATAAGGGTCAAGAACGTTGCCATAGGTAAGATAGATAAATCTGTCATTCCTGTGTTTGGCTATAAATCTGTCGAGTCTCCACAGATTTCTTAATGCACTGGCCATCTTGTTGATCTTATGGCCTTTATATTGATTCAGAAATACAGGCTTTCCATCTCCGTCGGAATAATTAGATACAATACCGACTTTGACACCTTCGATGGATTCAAGTATCTGTTTGAAAGCGTCAAGATAGTAATGCATTCCACTGTGTACACCGATGAAATCAACTAAATATATCATATTTCTGTTCGAATTCGAAAGGATCGTCTATTTTATAACGTGATTATTTTAGATTTATTAGTCTCAGGTATGCTTTTCTTCTGCTTAATAGCGAGATGCCGAGTAGGGCGGGGATATCAAGTAGAAAATACATGACTCGGAATACGGGAAGCATCATCTTGTTGTAGTGTTTCTTCCTATAGATTTTTCTTGAAGTGTAGAGATTGACAAGTCTGTTGGGACTCCAATAATTCGATGATCCTTTCTCGCTGCCTCCTTCGAGATGTATGATTTCCGGCCCGGCTATTACTATACGTCTTAATCCTGCTTCCTCCATTCTTTTCTGCCAGTCCACTTCCTCGCAATACATGAAAAAGTCCGGATCGAATCCTCCGGTCTGATGGAAGACCTCGGCAGGTATGAACATGTCTGCTCCTGTGATGTAGTCGACGTCAAGATTGTCTTTTATCCTTGAAGGGTTTGTGTTGCTGTGGTCTTTGAGAAATCTAAAATACTTTGTCATTAATTCCTTTAATTCTCCGGCAGGAGTGATGAAATGACCATAGCTATGGCATGTGTCGTGATTCCTGTCAAGCAGGATGGCTCCCATCGCTCCTATTCTGTATCCTTCGGTTAGAAGCCGTTCAGCATTGTCATAAAATTCCTTGATAGCGTTGTTGAGAAGCAAGGTATCCGAGTTAAGCAGAAACAGATACTTTCCCGATGCTGTCTTCATGCCAATATTATTGGCACGCCCGAATCCGAGATTCCCTCCGGCATCAACGGCTATCACGTCTGGAAAATCCTGTTTCAGCATATCTATAGATCCATCAGAAGAGGCGTTGTCGACTACAATGATCTCATAATCCACATAATGCGTATTTTTTCGGATGCTTGTGATGCAATCTCTTAATAGTCCTTTTGTATTATAGTTTACAATGATGACACTGACATCCTTTTTCATGGCTTCCATGTTTTTATGATTGTCTGTCCGGCCCTTCATATGATATTTGATCGTCATATACGTCACGATAGAATCCCTCCGCGCGGATTACCATCTTCCTGTCGTTGCTGATGATTGAATAAGGCTCACATTTCAATGAGGCATTAAGCACTGTGTCTGCTGACACCACACAAGAGTGCGGGACTACCGTGCCTTTATATAACTTGCAGCTGTTGGCAATCCAGACACCATTGTCGATTCTGACGGGGGCATATCCTTTACTTTGACATTTTCTTCCGTCTCTGTGTTTCAAAATATGAAAGTCAGTATCAATAATCTGGGTATTCCAGCCGATACGTACCCTGTCGCCTACAGAGATGGATGAATAACATGCTATTTTAAGTTCTGCGGAGCCAATGATGTCATCTCCGAAAGTTAATTCTCCTGACGGCCCTACTGAAAGTGCGGAGCAATTTCCTATGGTAAGTTTTCCCTTAAATGTTATTTTCCCCCTGTTATTTAATGTTATGCCGGAATTAGGATAAAGATCAACAGTTCTTTTCCCCAGCATGATCATCCCGAATCTAACGGGTCCTTCAATATTATAGGATCCTCCTCCTCCGAGATTCTCGGCTTTATATATTAAGATTGGCACCTTAATGGCTTGAGAAAAAGGAAGATGACGTAAGTTGAATATCAAAGATGGAATAAGGGCTCGGAAGATCCAGCGGAATGTCCATATTTTTCTTAAGATTTCCATGTGGGTCAAACGATATTACAATCGATTTTTAACATTACTCATCGACTGGATTTACTTAGTTTTAAAATATCAATATAAAAATTATGAAGCTTGTCACCGAAGCTTTCCTCAGAAAAGAATTCCTTTACGGCAGCTTGAGAGCGATCGATCATCTTTCTATAGTCACTTCCAGATATGAATGCTTCTCCTCTTTCCACTGCCTCTGTGATATTTAGCAGGGCTTCTTTCAGCTGATTTTTTTCTTCATAAGCTATGGCTATCGGTGCTCCAGTGAAGTCAATGCCATTATCAAGTTGTTCTTTAGTGCCTAACTTGTATCTGGCCACGCATAGTGAACCGTTTGCCATCGCTTCCGGCATTACGCGACCAAGACCCTCATTCCTTGAAGGTATTATTGTAGCGGCCGCTTTGGCCATGAAGTCGCTGACATCATCGCGCTCACCCATCCATTTCACATTAGATTCTATCCCTTTCTCAATAGTAAATGCCTTTAACTCTTCAAGATAAGCGGAATTGTTGCATCCTCCGCATACATAAAGCGGGTATGGCGTGGAAGTGGAAACGACATATTCGGCATATGCTTCCAATAGGTCTCCGATTCCTTTGGAGCTTTCAATCCGACCGGCATAAAGGAACCATTTTTCCTTATCCTCATTTATGCGGAACTCTGATATTGATACGATTCCGTCGTAGAGTTGTTTGGTATTGGGATTTGATTCCTGATTCAGGAACCTGCTGAGATCTTTTGTAATAGGAATAGTGAAGACATTTTCGGCTTTTATACGAGATGTGCGTCCGGGTAAGGATATTCTATATTTAAGATTTCCATATTCCCGGATATGGATTACATCAGGCACACCAATGGATTTGGCGGCGTGATATCCCACATTGATTACCGAAGTGTTTTCGTGAATGATGTCAGGGGCGAATTCTCTTGCTATGCGTTCCACGCCGGATCTCGCGCGATAATTGATCCAATAGTCATGTACTACTCGGGGTAACCATTTTATTTTATCTGAAAGAGATCGGAAAAAAGGTAGACGAACATGCCTGAAATGTACCACATGAACCGTTATTCCGTTTTCTCGCAACCATTGTGTCAGGCCTTTTTCATCGGGACATACAACTTCAAATTCAATCCCATGGGCCTTTGCCTGCAAAAGCATGGTGATGAGACTCTTGGTAGCTCCTCCGGCCATGTTGGTTCCACTGGCTATATATAGTACCTTCATTCTTGTAAAAAAAATATTATTTCATAATTCGCATGACCCTGGCCGGTGAACCTGCGGCAAGCGAGAAAGGAGGAATATCTTTAGTCACAACGCTTCCGGCACCTATGATCGCCCCTCTTCCTATATGTACTCCGGGCATGATGCATGATTTTGCTCCTATCCATACATTGTCATCTATGATGACAGGACCTTTTGATACTAAAGGCCGATGGTTGGGTGCAATGTCGAGCATGGATGGATCTGAAGCTCCATGTGAATTATCGGTAATGAGTATGTTCTTCCCCATCCTTACGTTGTTGCCAAGTCTGATTTCATTGATGGCGGTCACGTGAGAGAAATCTCCGATCGAGCAATTGTCACCGATCTCAATCTTCGGACTGAATTTTTGCTCTCCAAAGGAATCAGTGGCTGTAAGCTGAACGAGTTTCCCAATATAGCACTTTTCCCCGACCGAAATGTATTTTTCGCCTCTTAGTGCATTAAAATATGGACGGATAAGGGAAGTCTTACCGAATCTCTTAAATCCTGGTGCCCGGTAGGCGGTATATAAGGTCTTGGATATTCTGGTCAGGATCATGGACATCGGCCTGAAAATTGCCACGATCCTTCCGATTAAAAAGATGATGTTCCTTACCATGTGTCAGCAGTCAATGTTTGTTGCCACGTAGTTTTGTTCATGTCTTCCTGAAGAATTCCCTCTGCTGTATAAATTCAGACTCAGTACATATGGCATCAGCCATGAATACCAGCCAGGGTAAGAATTCTGTATGAAGCACATTATAAGAATAAACAGAAATGACAACGTGAAGTGCCAGTCCGGACGGGGAGGAATCAAGGCGATATAAAATGCCAGAACCAGCAAGACTCCGATCAGTCCGTGCTTGAGTATATATATCTTAAAGCCGGAACCACCGACGAGCTCCATGTTTACTTTGTCGGTCACTCCAATCCAGTAATCTCCGGTCTTAAGGGCCTTTTCAAACTCGAAATCAGTGTTATTAAAGAATCGGTTATTCCCTTGAATACCCTTTTCCTCATCATATTTAAGACGGTCAAGGATTAGATTATTGACTGCGTTTTCACCGCCTGCATAATTCTGCACAGCAAATATGAAACCGGCAAGAAGCACAGCCATGGTCAACGTCTTGGCGACATTATTTACTTTTAGCAATACGAAGCCGGCGAAGGTGATAAGGTATCCCGCCAGAGAGAAGGAGAATACAATGGCGATCAGCATGACCCACATCCAGGGATTTTTTTTGAAATCATATCGGTTGGCCATCATAAAAAACTCGCACATCATAGCCAGATGTCCCGGCTCAAGAAGAAAGGCGTTAAATCTTACTAAAAAACCGGTGTCATATGTTGTCTTAATATAAAACAAGTAGTTTATAAATGGCTCATAGTGCGGATAATTATATCTTCCGAAGCCTGGAAGGTTAATGAAAAGAGTGGCCCAATATAATATTAGTGAAGGAACAAGCAGAATGGATATCCATTTGGTGACTGACTTCAGCAGATCTTCCTGATATTCACGAGGCAATGCAATAAGATACATTACCGGAAGATACATGAACAGCATCGTCATGCCAATAGATACGTTTTCATTGTAGACCGTCCATAATACTATGGCAATGAGTATAAGCATAATGCGGCCTGTCTGCCCGTCAATCTTTATTTGCAACGGTAAAAAACCAAGGCAAATACTTAATGCTACATTAATGACGAGCATTAATGGGCCAAGAGGCAGAAGTGCTGTAAACCAAACATAGGAAGTTACAAGAACACAGAATAAATTGAGCAGTTTAAATATTGTCCACATATTTTTTGTCTGGCAGTTCTTTTATATCTTTTTCCCCGAATGTGACAGTTTGCTTTTAACTAAATCCTTGATCGTCGTCCAGTCAGTTCTGTCGAGTCCGAGAATGGCAACCAAGGTGATGCCCGAGATCCCTCCGATCAACGTTTTACAAATGAGTCCTACCCAGAAGTCGGTAATGCTCCATTCTTTGATTACCCAATATACAGGTAGTGCGACGATGCACACTTTAAGTATAGGCAGTATGACTTTGCTGAAGTAAAGAGAGTAGGATAGATCGACCTGAATGTGAGCGATATATACCCTAAGGCATTGGGCGACTGCCATTATTGTCATAAGAATTATGAGGGTCGTTATTGGAGTGGCTCCTATCCAAAGCACAAAGGCAGTAATCGGAATATATGAAAGAGTGACCGCTCCTACCCAAAGCTGATAGCGCTTTATGTCTCCTGTCGCCTGTATGATGCTCGTGATAGGGGGTTCGAGGGTCAGTATAAGGGTATAAACCAATATGAGCTCGCAGAACGCTTCCATATATGGGGTCTTGGAATCGGCCCCAAGCCAGAATTCAAGTATTGAATGCATACTGCACAGGAGTGGAAATGCAAGGAAAAAGACCAGCATGAATGAGAATTTCGAACTCATCAATACAAGACTTATTGCACGTTCATATTGTTGTGCTGCGTATGATTTTACCATCTGCGGGCTTACCGCCATATAAAGATTGACGGAAAAACCATTTATTACGTTTCTTATCTTGTCGGCGATGGCTTTGGATGTGTTGACTATGGGACCGAAGAAAATATTGAGCAGAATGTTCTGTCCCGCGGTTGCCAGCATTCCGGAAACCGATCCGAAAAGATTCCATCCGGTATATTTCGACAGATCGACGAATATCTTCCTGTTCCATTTCCATATGTAACGGCAGTACTTGAATTTTGAATGACAATAAGTCATCTCCATCAGGAACACACATATTGTGACGACGGCTATAAGAACACCGTAGAGCAGGAGCCTGTCTCCGGAATGATGATTCAGCCAGATTGCGATTCCAAGCTTAAGTACTCCTTCCACAACGCTGAATATAGCGAATGCGTCCATCCTTTCATTCGCTATAATGGAAGACATGTATGGTATCGTGACCAGACCGAATGCAAAAGAAAACAGGGATGCCTGAAACACCCAATATGCGGCAGTTACTCTTTGGGGAGGGATAGTAAGCCAATCGTCAATAAAGAATACTCCTATCACTTCGCCTATCATTACAAGCAAAATAGCAATCGTGATGAAGCATATAAGCAGCAGGGAAAACGTATTACTGTATTGATCATAATCTTCCCGGCCAAGATGAAATGAAAGAAATCTCTGGGTGGCCGAGGTCATGGCACCCGTGAATATTGACAGTGAGGCCACAATGCTGGCGATCACGTCATAGATACCGTAATCAATTTGTCCAAGTGCCTCTAAGGTTATTCTGACGGCATACAGGTTTACCAATGTCAGAAAGATAAGTCTGAAATATAATAACCCCGTATTTCGTACAATTCTGCTGTTGGCCGGATTCATCGTTTCGTTACCTGTTTGCGTTCGGTGTTTCTGTATGACATAAGATTATACTGTCCGTATACATTTGCCCATACACGGACACATACAACCAAAATTAGTGGAAATTCGACTAAAAATTAGATGTTGATTGGATTGCTGTCTGATTGTCAATGGCTTATTGAAAGGTAATTACTGAACGAAAGCCTTGATGTATCATACAAATTTTCTTCCCGTCGCCTGATTTAAGGTGAGGTGTGAGAATCTTTTTATTTTTAAATATCTGCAAAATT
>JAIEBK010000030.1:10309-17420 GCA_029070945.1 Muribaculaceae bacterium | reverse complement strand
AGTTTGACGTTTGAAAAATTTTTGTAATTGAAATACAGCGATATATGAGTTGTGGTAAAGATTGATTACATCGACAACCTTTCAAAAGTTTGACATTAGAGAAAAAATGACCGCCTGCCATTAAGGCACGCGGTCTACGTTTGTCAGACTCCTATATGTATTATAAGGTTTTCATCAGTTTTCTGACATAGATTCCGATGTTGGTCTCATGCTCATCGATACCGAGTTTCTTTCGAATGTCGCTGCTTATATGATAGTGACGTTTGATATTGATATATTCTCCGACCTCAGTTCCCCGCAGACCGATGGCATATAGACATAGATAATTGATTTCAGCCTCCGTAAGTTCATGACTCTCCAGATAATCAATAAACTTCGGATATAGGCCTTTAAACGCGAGCCGGGTGGATTTCATAAACTCGTCCTTATCCTTTATAAGTTCATCCTTCCATTTATTGTAAGACTTCGTGTATTTGTCATTTTTGGAGATTTCAGCAGCCAATAATGTATTCAGCATCTCCATTCGAGTCTTGAGAATGTCTTGAAGTGGTTTTTCAAGATCCTTACTCTCATCGATCACCTCCTTCAAGTGCATGCTTTCCTTTTCCAGCTGCTCAATCCGCATTTTGAGGTTTTCCGATTCGAGTGATTTTCTGTCGCGTTCGGCTTCAGCAGCTTCTTTCGCAAGCAGTGTATTCTTATGTGCCAGCTCAAGTTTTTCATTAGCCTGCTGGAGCGAATATTTCTCTTTTTCAGCTAAACGACGTTTTGTCCGGGATAGTTTATAAAGATTATAGGTAATGATTGCCGCCACCATCGTGATAAACACCACAAAGACCATTATCCACACTCTTCGATCTCTCTTGTGAATCTCAGTCAGATTGGATTTCTCCATCTCATGTTTCTTCTGGGCAAACAACAGTTCGTGAGACATCATTTCCATATGTATGGAATCTATTGTAGCCGAGAAATCCTTATAAGCATCCAGAGCTCCGGCAAAATCCCCGTTCTTTTCCAATATACCTGGCTTTATTGAAATGTACTTCAAAGAATTCCTTGCATCGGAATTGGTTCCTATTGACTCAATGACTCTTTTAGAAGCAGCCTGATCACCTATTTGGTAGTATGCCGTAGCAAGGTCGATTTTATCGAGATCATCGATTGAATCTTCCGAACTGTATAATGAGAGCAGAGTTTTAACATCCTCCATGTCTCCGAATTTCAGAAGATAAGATAGAAAGTATGGAGTCACGGTTTCGGCCAGGCCGGAGTGCTCTGCAATCTTAACCTTAATAAGGTCTAAGATACTGTCTGCCCTCGATTTGTCGCCATTAATCACGCATCCATCCATGGCATTTGCAAGACATGATATTTCGTACTCCTGGCGTCCCGCCTTTCCGTAAAGGTCTGCGGCATCGATATTATTCCGGATGTAATCGTCAAACTTATAAATCCGGTACTGGATAGCAGCCTGAGCCACCATGAGATTTGCGATGGTCATGGTATCCTTCGCCTGAGAAAAAAACTCCCTTCCTTTCAGAAAACTATACATGGCTGAGTCATTTTCACCACGGTTCTGATAGATCCGGCCTTGATAGTAGTAGGTGCGGAGACGGTCATCAGCAGACCCCTTTTTCAGGTAATAGTCAATCGCCGGCTGAAGGACATCAAATTCGGTGGTATCAACAAAAATCTTATCCAGCGACATCGACTTCAACAGCGCATAGCGAGCCCTCTCCTTCTTGCCGTCAAGGCTTCCGGTCTGAATTGAATTCAAGATCGAAAATGCAGAGTCAGGCCGCGAATTCATGACCTCTTCCGCCATATCCATCCTTTCACAGGCATCACTCTGCGGCCGACAGCATACTAAAGCTGTCAGAACGATAGCTCCCAAAAAGACATGTAAGAGCAGTTTAAAGATTATATTCATATCATTAGTTTCCCTTAGCTACTTACTTTATTTCATGCCGCTATGGTTTCTTTCACACGGCTGAGACCATTTGTTAATGTGCTTAGTCTCACACTTTGGATATGTGGGAGGCAGGAAGACTTACATCCCTGAACTTTATGTATGCCGTGTCGGACAGGCGAAGTGTATAGGTCAATGTGCCGTCTACGTTCCTCACTTTTCTTATAGTGGCGATCTTTCCGTCGAATATTGAGCCATCCTCGATTATCACCTCGTCGCCGATATTCAGCGGGGGAAGTTGTGAGACTATGTCCATCTCCACATCTTCAGTAAACATACCTACACAGCGCTGAAATATACGCATCTCAGCCTGAGGAATCACGGAGTAAGGACTTTCCGGATTTGCCGATGTACGATAGCACCAGGCAAGATCTCCTATTACGCTCATAAGGGGAGCGACACGGTCGTATGGAAGACGGAAAAACAATAGTCCGGGGAGAACAGGAACATTGACGGATATCACCTTCTTCTTCTCTGCCTTTCTGATGCTACGAAGCGGATAATAATACCGGATCTGCCGATGTATAGGACTACCCTTCTCTTTAAGTCGCTCGCTTATTCTCTCAGGGGTGACACCGCTTCTTAATCTCAATACGAACCAACCTGGATTCTTGTTGGTGATTGAACAGGCCACGATATTCAGTATCTCGATTTTCCGTCCTTCCGAAACCTCAGCGGCAGTAACCAACGACAGGAATGAGAATGCAGCGGGGATAACAGGCAACATTCCTCTTATCTCTTCATATGAAATTTCCTCTCTTATGGCGGTGGCTATCCATATGGATGTGATGGATTCGCGGGAGAAGATTTCTCCGAACTTAAGTCCGGCGCGACGGCCGGCAGCATGAAGCTCGGAAAGCAGATCCCTGATGATAGCCGGCTCACGACGTTTTCCCTGCTGAAGCGGGAAAACGTATTTGGCCTGCGGCGCATCCCGCATCGACGTGACAATATCCTCAAGATGAGGACAATCCGGCCGGGGATCGGAAAATTTCATCGACACTATGTCTCTTAACTTTACAAAAGGATCGAAAAGAAGGTATTGAAAGGCCTTGTTATATACGAATGAGGGTGAATCCGGCTTCAACGGCATCTTTGCGAATCTCTCAGCCGCCTCAAGGTTACTTTCTGTTTCTTTCAGCCTTCTGACATTGGCTTCCGATTCAAAACCTCCGAGTGGTACCGAAAAGACCGTATCATCCGGATCAAGACCTGAAAATACTCTCCATTCCTTATATAATGTGTGTAAGGCCCCTGTGTATCGTTTTATCGTGCTTATTTTATGTCCGGCAAGCATCATGTCGACAATCCATAGTCTTAGCGACGTTTCCGAAAACACTGAAATATCATGCCTGCGCAGGGTAAGACGCAATGATGGAATGACTCTGGAGGCAAGCATCTCCGAAAGATTGTCAGACCCGAGGGAATTCACGTAGTCTAAAAAATCGTTTGGCTTGTCTTCGTTATTTTCAGGTTTGATCGTGTCTTTGTCTTGAAACATGATGGGGTCTAAATATTACGAACGGAGAAGAAGCATACAAAGTTATCAAAATTTTACGATATTTCAAAGTTTAGGCGTATTAAAGTTATTTTTATGGAGAAAAATTTTTGATTTTCAGTGAAATTTGTTAACTTTGTAGGAAAGACATGAATAATTCATGCTGTATTACATGTCATATGACATATACCTTGCTGATTTTAAAGAACTAACCTATTATAATCAAACAAAATATGTATAGCGATCCTAAAGACTGTCTCTACTGTACCAACAGCGAGACACTTCACGATCTTATGATCGAGATAGCTGAGCTAAGTGTATCACGTGCTTTTCTCTTCAAAGAACAGACATACCGCGGACGATGCCTTGTGGCATACAACCGTCATGTCAACGATCTCAACGAACTTTCCGACGAGGAGCGCAACGCTTTCATGAAAGATGTCGTGAAGGTGACACGCGCCATGGATAAAGTGTTTCATCCCGAGAAGATCAATTATGGTGCTTATAGCGACAAACTCTCGCATCTTCATTTCCATCTTGCTCCTAAGTATGTGGACGGTCCGGATTATGGAGGGACTTTCCGGATGAATCCCGGAGAAGTATATCTTTCAGAAGAAGAATATGCACGTATGGTGGAGGATATGCGAAAGGCCATATCTGAAGAATAATCATAAACCTAATTATATTGAAATGAGAAAATTTTTTTTGACGACGGCTTTGCTCGCCGTTGCCTCAACTTCATGGGCACAGTATTCCCATACGGTCAATGCTGACAACCTCGGCCGTGGAGTACTCGCAGTGAAGGCAGCCAAAGGAGTATTTGTATCCTGGCGTTCCCTGCCTACGGATGATGCGAAGTTAGCTTTCGACATCTACCGTGACGGAGTCAAGATCAACGACACTCCCCTCACGAGTATGACCAACTTTACTGACCCCAACGGCACTGCCGACTCCAGATATGTAGTAAAGGCAACTCTCAACGGGATTGAGAAAGAATCGGCAAGCGCCAACAACGTCTGGGCGTCAGACTATATGAAGATCCACCTCAATCGTCCGGCTGGCGGCACCTCCCCTGCGGGAGGATCTAAGGAACAGCGTGACTATACGTATACTCCCGATGACGTGTCGGTCGGCGACGTGGACGGCGACGGTGAGTTTGAGTTCATAGTAAAATGGTTCCCCACAAATCAGGCTGACAACGGTGATCAGTTCCGATATACCGGCAATACAATCCTTGACTGCTATAAGCTCGACGGAACCCAGCTCTGGAGAATCGATCTCGGACAGAACATCCGCTCAGGCAACCATTACACTCAGTTTATGGTCTATGACTTCGATGGCGACGGAAAGGCCGAGCTCATTTGCAAGACGGCTCCCGGCACAATCGACGGAACAGGCAAAGCCGTTCTTATGGGCAGTGACAAAGTCACCGACGATTACCGCGAGAAGAGCGGTTCACTTGCAGGCGTGGTGAAAAGCGGTCCGGAATATCTGACCGTTTTCAACGGGCAGACAGGAGCTGAAATCCACACTGTCGCCTATAATCCACCGCGCAGCATCCAGGCACATTCAAAGAGCGGCTGGGGCGATGCCAACGGCAACCGCTGCGAACGCTATCTCGCGGGAGTGGCTTATCTTGACGGCGTGAAACCAAGCGCGATATTCGTGCGCGGCTACTATACCCATTCATATGTATGGGCTGTAGACTTCGACGGAAAGCAACTCAAGGAACGCTGGCTGCACTCGTCAGACAAAGCAGGGCAAGGCATCTACGGACAGGGTACACATTCTCTCTCGATCGCCGATCTCGATGCAGACGGATTTGATGAGATCATCATTGGCTCGGGAGCAGTAGACCATGACGGATCTTTCCTGCACTCCACAGGCGGAGGACATGGCGATGCCCTGCATGTTGGAGACTTCATACTTGAAAACGAAGGTCTGGAGATCTATATGCCCCATGAGGACAAAAATGGCAAATACGCCACTTCCCTACGCGACGGCAAGACGGGTAAAGTGCTATATTATCAGGAAAATCCCGGCAGTGACATAGGCCGTGGCCTTATCGCAAACGTCTCGTCCAAATTCCCGGGAAGCGAATACTGGTCTACTCTTGACGGGAATGTCATGAATTCCGGTAAGGTTGTCGGATCAAAGCGTCCTTCCGTCAATTTCCGTATCTTCTGGGATGGTGATCTTCTTGACGAGCTCCTTGACAAGACTTCCATCACAAAACCCAACGAAAATCTGACTTCCATCAGCACTCTGAAAAATCTGGGAAGTACTTCAAACGCTGAATCCTGCAACACCACCAAGGCAACCCCAAACCTTCAGGCAGACCTCTTCGGAGACTGGCGCGAGGAGGTGATTCTTCACGATGGACAGACTCAGTCTGACCTCATTATCTTCACGACAACCATTCCTACCGAATATAAGGTGCCGTGTCT
Source organism: Muribaculaceae bacterium (assembly GCA_029070945.1). Taxonomy (GTDB): domain Bacteria; phylum Bacteroidota; class Bacteroidia; order Bacteroidales; family Muribaculaceae; genus Lepagella. The sequence continues at coordinate 11,506 of JAIEBK010000030.1, read as the reverse complement.
GATGACCGACCGTCAGTATCGTGAGGCGATCGCATGGCAGAACGTTGCCTATAACCAGCCGCCTCACCTCAGCTACAACCTTGAGGCTAAGTTTAACGTTCGTCCGGGCATTGTGATTTCACAAGGCAGCCTCCAGCAGGCGATTTCTTTGGGTGATGCGTTAGAGACAGTAGTTTTCTCTGTAGAGCGTGCTACAGGCGCCACAGTGACCGGACTCCCGGAAGGTGTTGAGTTCTCATTTGACACAGCTGAACTAACCGGAACTATTTCCGGCACTCCTGTCGCAGAGGGAGAATGGACCTATACGATCACCACGACGGGAGCCGAAGGTGGAGAGGATGTTTCTGTCAACGGAAAGATCAAAGTCACTTTCACCGACAAGAGCGGACGTTCGGCCTACTATTCGTTTGACAATATCGGAGCCGAGACTGTTCTCAATGACCATAACGGCAGTGCAGCCTCCATCAACGGAGAAGTTGCATCGACAGTAGGCGTAAAGAATGCGGCTATCCTGTTTGACGGCAACGGCTATCTTACCCAGCCGGTCTACAACGACGTTATGTTTGGGTCAGGCGATTTTTCTATCGAACTCTGGATGAAATCTACAGATAAGGACGGATATCTCTTCTGTATCGGCACACACAACAAGACAAACGTTGAAGGAGGTACGGGCAACTGGATCGGACTTGAAAGACTTGAAGACGAGAAAAATAACAGACTTGTCTTCTCTATTGACGACGACGCCACTAAGTCTGACTGCCAGGCACAGAATCCAGCCGACTATTTCGACGGCGAATGGCACCATATCGTATGTGTGCGCAACGCCCAGGCCAAGTCTACTTCAATCTACATTGACGGAGCACTCAGCAATAGCAACAACAACGTAGGCACAGGAGCAATAAACTTCGATCCACGGGAACTGATATGGATCGGAGGCGATGACGAACCGACCTCAGGACGTGAGCACCGTACTTTCAACGGAGCAATCGATGAACTGACGATCTATCCGTTCGTCATGTCGGCAGAGGAGATTAAGGCCAGCTACGACCGCCTCGATCCATCTTCTGTAGAAGAGATTATCGCTGTCAGCGGCAACGCCGCATTTACTGTCGTCGATGCAATGTCGGGACGCGTGGTGAAGGTAGCCAACGGAAAAGCCGGCAAGGGCATCACCGCCGGTCTTGAAAAGGGTATCTA
>JAIEBK010000030.1:0-10209 GCA_029070945.1 Muribaculaceae bacterium | reverse complement strand
TTTATACTCACTTACTCAATTCTTTGTTTGCCTGGCAAATCTTGATTGAAAGAAGCATACGGTAAATACCGAATGTGATGAAGGCTATGCCTATATATAACCAGACTGCTATGCCGCCTGCAAGCGGACCTGCAAGGAATATGACTGCAAGAATCAGAGTGCAGACAATAAACGACAGAAGCATGGCAAGCCAGTATTTTGTATCTCCATAATATAGTATTGCCTCGCATACTGCATTCAGAGCTACGAAGACAAGGTAGAACCCGATGCCATAGATGAACGCGCTGACCATTGCTGTCTCAGGAAGCAATAAAAGCCATACGCCGCAGATGATCTCGATTACACCGATAAGAAGCTTGAATCCCCATCCCGACAGGCTGCCGATACTCAGAAGGGCAAAAACGGAATTAATGAATCCAACTACACTGATTATCACGGCAAATGTATATGCCATAATCGGAAGGGATGTGTCAGGACTTGCAAGACACCAGATACCGAGTCCTACGGAAAGAAGACCGGTTATCATCGGAAGCCACCAATAGCGGGTGACGTTTTTAAGCATTGTGCGTGTCATAGTATTAAAATTATTTAGATTGTTTATAATGTTTTTCGATATTATAACGCGTATCTCCCCCCGTTGGTTTATTTTATTACGGATTCGTGGCCAAAATCATCGGTTTTTGTTAATGTCGCTTGCAGGTTAAAAATATAATCATTATTTTTGTAATCAAAACAAAAGAAAATTGAACGATGACCAACAATCAGATCATGATGGAAGAGCTCACAGAGGATTTTAAGCCTATCGATGAGCTTGATTATTCACCTGTCGAGTCACGCTACCGAAATGTGCAGATGATACTGACAGCACTCGGATATCTGCTGCTGGGCGCGGCTGCCCTTTTCTTTCTGCTTCTTGACAACTGTGTATGGTGTATCGCGGCAGAGTGCATCATATTTGTGGCCTTCGCTGCCAATATGTTCATTCTTCGGAAAGCATGGGAATTCAAAGGATATGCGCTTAGGGAACACGATATCACGTATCGGAGCGGAATAGTATTTCCGAAGACCACCACGATTCCATACAGCAGGCTCCAGCAGGTAAGCGTCAAGCAGAATCCGGTATCGAAGATATTCGGGCTTTATGCAGTGGAAATTGTCAACGGAGCTCAGGGAATGGCTTCGCTTACGATTCCGGGTTTGTCGGAAGAGAAAGCAAATCAGATCAAGAACATATCTATAGAGTGGTTGAAAAATGATGACGAATGATTTTTCCCAACCTCAGAGGATGAGTCCGGGGGCTTTATTTATCATTTTCACCAAACTCTTCATGAAAAGCCTCGCTCCGCTCTCCATTGCCGGAGTGTATGATATAATCACATCTTCGAGCGGTGATATATGGAAGTTCATACTGCTTATCATGGCTGTCTGCGTGACTGTACCCTTTGTCTGGGCACTCATTTCCTATCTTCCTAAGAAATTCTATATTAAAGACGGCAATCTCGTATTTATCCATGGTATCATTGACCATGAAAGCACCATTGTGCCTCTCGACCGTGTACATTCCCTGCGCACGGAAAAAGGAATATGGTTTCGACTTCTCGACATGAGGGGAATCATTTTCGATACTCTCGCCACCCGGAAGGAGGAGATAGAGCTCATACTTGATGAATACGAATGGAAACGTCTTCTCGAAGTGATTGACCGGGATGGGAAGCAATGCGAAGCCTCGCAAACGGCAACGGAGGAGACAGAAAGCACACATACTGTTTGCTACCCTACCAAAAACCTTGTATTGGCGGCCCTGTGCCAGAACCATCTGAAAGGAATGGCTGTTATGGGATCCATATTTGCGGTTGTTTTCGGCAACCTTCAGGATCTTTCCAAAGAAGCTACAGATACTGCTGCCGGGGTTCTGGATTCATTTTTTGATTCACTGATTGACAGTCCGTTGAGGTTAGTAGTATTTTTGGCTATCGCCTATCTGGCCATACTGGTGATGTGGCTCGGGAAGGTTCTGCTGCGCTACTATGACACCTCGCTGATATACGACAATAAGCTTCTTACCTTCTCATATGGTCTGCTTACAAGGGCAAGCAGCCGTTTCTTCTTCGACCGTATATGCACTATAAGCATCAAACGTAATTTCCTCGAGAAGAAGTTTGGCTTCTCGACCCTTATGCTTCGCCAGGCTCTGAACGCCAGAGCGGAGAAGGAGGATGACAATATGAAACTCTACGGATCGGACTGCTCAGACTTTTTTCTGAGATGGTGGCTCGGAGAAGATTACGAAAAAGAGGAGGACTTTGTATCCGCCCGATCGGGCAAGGGGGTGTTCTATCGTTATGTCATCTTGAGAGCCCTGGTCGCATTGGGAATAGCCATCGGGCTGATTTGTTCAGAGCTTTATGCCTGGAGTCTTCTGCCGTTAATCTATTTAGTGGTATTGTTTCCTAAAGGTCTGCTTGCGATGCGTCACAGCAGGATAGAGCTTAAAAAGACTTATTGCATCGTTCATAACGGATCGTTTGCCGAGACAGCCAACTATATCAAGTATTCCGACATCGAAGTCGCAGGTATCTTCCGCTCTCCCCTTACTCGCCGGACTCACCGCGCATCTCTCGTCCTCTCCACCTCAGGCACGGCCTTCACCATCCGTAGCCTCAGAGTGTCGGAGGCAAACATCATACGCGAATACCTCCTATTGAAATCTGAATAATCAAAATATATTTTTTTAATTTTTTTGCTCACTTATTTTGTTAATTCATAAATTAGGAGTAATTTTGTACGCCTAAACATGAGAGATGGCAGATCTATCTTCAGGTATAAAAGAAATTCGACAGTCCGGCAATGTTTGATCATTGTAAACCATATAAATATAACATATACCGAATCCCTTGTGCAGTATTGTCCGTACTGCTCGGAATCATATATATGTCTGCCTATGCCGAAAGAGCTTCTGCCGTATTTCCAAGAATCGCACTGTTAGGAGATTCCATGACCTGGATCGGCGGTGATTCATGTCAGAACGATACCGGATGGAGCCACTACCTGAAGAATAGCGGAGTTGCCGGCTATATCGACGTATATGCCAGAAGCGGCGCTACCTGGACCAATACCAGGTCAACCTGCCGCAATCCTATACATTATTCGGAAATTCTTCATGACGACAATGTTATCTTCAATCAGGCTATAAGACTGATAGAGAATTCGGACGCAACCCGGACAGTTCCGGACCTCATCATACTTTTTGCCGGAGCCAACGACGCTTGGTTTGCAGATAAACGTCCCGGGATCTTCGATAGTCCTGCAACGGGACAAACCGAAAACCTGACAAACCGAAAACCTGACCAGGCGACTTCGCTTGAAGGAAGCATCAGGCTTGTATGTGACATATTGCATGACAGGTTTCCTGATTCCACTCTCCTGTTCGTCACTCCTCTACAGATGTCAAAGACAGATGCTGAAACCATATTCAAAGTTTCTGATATCATAGAAAAGACTGCATCAGAAACCGGATGGATCACCCTCAGGGCTGACAAGGAAACCGGCATCACCCACCTGCAGGAGATGAAATTGCTTAAATACACATACGACGGAGTGCATACCAACCCTGCCGGAGCAAAAATATTAGGCGAATTCATATTAGGCAAAATACTCTCTCTTAACACACCACATCAGACAACCGACAACTTATAACAGACAATACATATGGTTTTCTCGGATCTTTTCTTCATATTCTGCTTCATTCCACTGTTCGGACTGCTTTATGTCCTTTTTGGCTGGCTTGATAAGGTCAGGATAAAGAATGCGGAAAAAAACGAATATCGTCTAAAACGTCCGATGCTTCTCCGCAACGTTGTGCTGACCATATTCTCGATACTCTTTTATGCATGGGGTGAGCCTATATATGTCTTTCTGATGCTGGCTGTAGTGCTTGTCAATTACATATGCGGGCTTCTGCTCTATAAGAAGAACAATGTGATAGGAAAAGTCTGGCTTATAATCGGCGTAGCAGCCGACCTTGCGGCTCTCGGAAGCTTCAAGTATCTCGGATTCTTTTCCGGAATAGTAAGAAGCATAGGACTGGATATGCCGGATCCTCAGATAGCTCTCCCGATAGGTATAAGTTTCTATATTTTCCAGTCGATATCCTATCTTGTAGATGTATACAGAGGTGATTCCAAACCTCAGCGTAACTATTTCGATCTTCTTCTTTACATATCGATGTTCCCTCAGCTTATAGCCGGTCCGATCGTCAGATACGGAACTGTGGCTGAAGAGATAGGATATCGCCGCGCAACGGCTGATGATGTCGCGGATGGTGTCTACCGCTTCATAATCGGACTCGGAAAAAAAGTCATAATTGCCAATATAATGGGAGAGATTGCCACCGCACTGTTAGGAGGAAACCTCGAAAACATGTCGGCGGCTGCCGCCTGGGTGGGAATACTGGCGTTCTCCATTCAGATATATTTCGATTTCTCGGGCTATTCAGATATGGCTATAGGTATCGGTAGATGCGTGGGTTTCCACTTTCCGGAAAACTTCAACCATCCCTATACCTGCACTTCCATGACCGATTTCTGGCGTCGCTGGCATATGAGTCTCGGATCGTTCTTCCGCGACTATGTGTATATTCCTATGGGAGGCAACCGGCGTCATCAGGCTCTCAATATCATGACGGTATGGTTTCTTACAGGAATGTGGCACGGCGCAAGCTGGAACTTCATAATCTGGGGCGTATATTTCGGACTGATAATAATGATTGAGAAATATACATTGCTCAGATGGAAGTGGATGCCGAAGATCGGACTATACATATACAGTGTTTTCCTGATTCTGATAGGATGGGGACTCTTCTATTTCGATGACTTCGGAAGGATGCAGCAGTTCTTCATGGCGTTTTTCGGCCGGAACGAAGCCCAGGGTCTTCCTATGCATGTGGAGACAGTGATCATAGACAATCTATGGCTCTGGGTGGCCGCGCTGATATTATGTCTTCCTGTCAGAAAGCAAGTTGAGAAATTAGGCTGCAGGCTGGTGGAAAAAGTGCCTTACGCAGGAAACTATACGGTGCAGTTCTGCCATGCTCTGGTATCCATCACAATACTGATATGCTGTGTGGCACTGCTCGTAGGAGCCACCAACAACGCTTTTATTTACACAAGATTCTAATCATTTATGGAACAGAATAAAGAAATGGAACGTCCGCAACGCGACAGACGTATCGGAGCCTCGATGATGTATATACTGATCGTAGGCATCACTTTCGCCATCATGACGGCGGTATTCGTGTTTTTCCCACGTACGGAATATTCGGAACTTGAAAAACGCGATCTTGCCGAGTTTCCCGATGTCTCGGACTTTGAGACTATCCGCAAGGATCCTGGTAAGTTCACTGCTGCGATTTCTTCATGGTTCAGTGATACGGAGCCTTATCGCGACGAATTTATGACTCTCAGCATGGGGATTCGCGGGGCTATGAAAGGTGACTTCAGATCGGAAGAGGAAACGGTTTCTTTCCGTCCGGCTGACACCGGTGAGTCAGATGCTGAAACAGAGAGCGACAGCGATAGTCAGAATTCCGGAAACTCCGTAAGTTCCGATAACTCAGATAACGCCGCGAATAATGAAAATCCCGACAACGACGACGATGATATTAATGACGGAAAGGCCAAACTCGGAAGTTCGGGAACAATCATTATCGGCAAAGGAGACAAAGTAAGGGCATTGATGGCTTTCGGTGGTACAGCCAAGGGAGGAAGCGGATATGTCGATCTTCTGAATACTCTTGCCGATGAGTTTCCCGGTCGCAACGTATATGCTATGGTGGCTCCTCTTGCAACTGAGTATTACCTTCCGGAGAAGGCCGCAAAAGCAAGCAATCCGCAGAAACCTTTCATATACAGTGTCCGTGATCGACTCTCTCCTAAGGTAAAGTTTGTAGACATTTATGATGAACTGCTGAAGCATAAGAAAGAGGATATCTACCTTCGTACCGACCATCACTGGGCCGGACTCGGAGGATATTATGCCGCAAAGCGTCTTGCGGAGACGGCCGGTGTTCCCTTTAAAAGCCTGGACGCCTATGACCGTCATGAGATAAAGGGTTTTGTGGGATCCATGTACGGATATTCAAAGGATATCTCTGTGAAGAATGCTCCCGAGACATTCGTCTACTATGTTCCGAATCAGGTAGAGTATGACACTGAGTTCGTAACTTATACACTCAACAAGAACTTTAAGATCGTGCGCGAGTCAAAGCCGTTTAAATCCGCTTTCTTTAAGAAATTCAAGGATGGGAGCGGAAATGCGTATCTTACTTTTATGGGTACGGACCAAGCTTATGTAAAGGTGAAGACATCGACACCGGGCAATCGTAAACTTCTTATCATAAAGGATTCATACGGTAATGCAGTTCCTGGCAACCTTTTCTATAGCTTTAATGAAGTTCATGTGGTCGATTTCCGATATTTCACCCACAACCTTAAGGATTATATCAACAAAAACGGTATAACCGACATAGCGGTATGCTTTAATGTCTTTAATGCCTATAGCAGCGGAAGCGCATCTAAGGTGAAGAAAATGCTTTCCCAAAAGGGAGGAGTTCAGGCTGTAAGCGATTCCGAAGCCAAACCTAAGACACCTTCGAAAGACACTTCCACACAGGCTTCCTCAAATCAGGATAATGCATCCGATCAGCCGGCGCCTGCACAAGTGAATGAAACTCCCGTACAGGAACAGGGAAAAGCGGAACCTGTCGTGGTGCCTGCGCTACCCGAAGAAACCGAGGAATAACTATGGCAGACTATAGAAGAAAGCCGGAATGGCTCAAGATAAAACTGCCGCGAGGGTTCAAGACGAGCCAGGTGGTGGGCCTCCTCAACGAAAAGCATCTCCATACGATATGCTCAAGCGGAATGTGTCCGAACCGTGGTGAATGCTGGGGAAACGGGACCGCGACATTCATGATCGGCGGAAACGTATGCACCCGAAGCTGCAGATTCTGCAATGTAGCCACGGGGCGGCCGTTGCCATTGGACCGCCAGGAGATTGCGGATATCGTTGAGTCGGTAAGAGCGCTCCATCTTAAACATATTGTCATCACGTCGGTAGATCGTGACGACCTCCCTGATCTTGGGGCCGGACACTGGGCTGAGATGATACGTACGCTTCGCAAGGAATGTCCGGAAGTGACTATGGAGGTCCTGATACCTGATTTTCAAGGTCGCGAGGAATTGGTAAAGATGGTGATAGATGAAAGGCCGGATGTGATCTCGCATAATCTCGAGACCGTACGTCGTCTTACTCCGGAGGTGCGTTGCCATGCCACCTACGATACATCTCTTAAGGTGATCAGGCAGATTGCGGAAAGTGGTATTCGCTCTAAAAGCGGAATCATGCTCGGCCTCGGTGAGACGCCGGAGGAAATTGAAGAGACAATGAGAGATCTGCTGGCGGCAGGATGTGAGGTCATGACCATCGGGCAATATCTTCAGCCCACCGCAAAGCATTTCCCTGTGCAGGACTATATACATCCTGATACATTCGAGAAGTATCGTCTTAAAGGTCTCTCCCTCGGTTTCAGACACATGGAGTCAGCCCCTATGGTGCGTTCATCTTATCACGCCGAGCGCCATATACACTGACTCGCTACAGATTATCTGCCCTTGAACGCAGAGACATCCACTTTCACAGGAGCTACCTCGCATCTTGACTTTGTAGTAAAATGATGCGGAGCAAACAGTTCGATACCGGCCTCGTTGAAGTAATCCTGAATATTCTGGAGCAGATCTGACATAATTACTGGCATATCATCGGCATCCTTGATGTAGGCGTTGATCTGATAGCACATGTAGTTGTCGTTAAGTTCGAGTTCAAGCACGAACGGAGCCGGATGCTGTAAGACTCCATTGGTCTTAAGCGCCGCATCTATGAGAAGCTGGTGGACTCGACGCCACGGCACGTCATACCCCATTGTTAGCACGGTATGGATGATCAGCCCGTGATGTCTCGCGGAGGCTGAGTAATTTACGGTATTTGACGTTGTGATAAATGAGTTGGGTATAGTCACCATCTCATTCTTTATCGTGCGTATGCGGGTGACGAACGGTGACTTCTCAACGACATTGCCAACCGTATCATTGACCTTTATAAAATCACCCGTCTTGAACGGACGCATATATGTGATCACAAATCCGGCTATAAAGTTCGATATCACGGAGCTGGAACCAAGTGACACTATAAGACCGACAAACACGGATATGCCCTGGAACACTCCTGATTCCGACCCCGGAAGATACGGATAGATCATCGCTATCATGAACGCATAGAGCAGGAACCGAATGATATTGAAGGTAGGTTCAGCCCAATCGGGGTAGAATCCCGAGATCTTTAGCTTTTCAGTCTGTATCTCATGGGAAATATATCTCAATCCCTTTACGATATAACGTATGCAATACCATATTATGGCGATGATGAAAAGGTTCGGAATGTATTCCACGATAGCCTTCAGCACCATCTTTATAGGATCAACGATATAGTAGAAAATCTTGAGGGCAAGATTTTCTGTCTGCGGGAAAATCGAAAAGAGTATGGGGACGGTGAAAATGAAAACCAACAGCAATATCAGATATCTTATGAAATTGCTGATGACTATAAGTATACGGCAGAGATGTCTTGTATCAAGCAGCTCATAGTCACGAACTACAAGAGGATGCAGTTTGCTCACTTTAAGACGGATGATCTGACGCCGTAGCTTTCTGAAGAGATAGTTGATGAATCTGACGATCAGATATTGAACACATATGACAAGAATAAACAGGGCGATGCGCTTGACAATGTTCCAGAAGCTATTCTCCTCCTTCATTATCTGAATCTTGTCTGCGATAATGGGCATGTATCTTTCCGCAAGTGTCTTCTGGTCTGTAGCATGCCAGAGGGCATCATGATCAGTGACACTCATGATCACTTTATCACCATACATTATGTCGATATAGGTGTCATTGTCAAGAAGATATACGGAATCACGGCGAAGTCTGCCTTCATGACCGATTTTTATGATCATCTGGCTTGTTGTCTCTGCTCTGTCCATGGCCGAATGGCCGCCCCGGGCCGTGTAAATTTTAAATAAAGTATCTCCTTCCACCACCACGGGGTAGCCGGGTGTTACTGCCCTGAGTGAATCGATTTTCTGAATCTGACGCATCTTTTTCAGAGAATCGGCCAGATGATTCTGATTGCTTGCTTCCAGCTGAGATCTGAGCAGAACTTCATTAAGCTTCATTTCCTCAAGCTGAAGTGTAAGCTGAAGCAGACGTAACGAGTCAGCCTTGATTCTTTCTGCCGGAGAGAGTATGGTGCCGGATGCCCCGAGGGAGTCAGACTGAACGCCCGATGAAGAATTCATAAGAAACTCTCCCGCTTTCCTTATGATCTGGGCATGTATTTCCATCGACATGCAAAATGATGCCGTCAAAAGGATTATCAATAACGAAATCTTTTTCATCTCGCTGACATTTTTGAATTTATATATTCCATCATTCCAAGCGGATCCTGACAGCTCAGCATATATAGTTTGCCGCTTCTGAGGCGAACGAGAAAGCAATCCGAGGCTTTGCCGTAATAGGCCATATACTTACCGATGGATGGCTCTCTGAACCATCCCCAATAGCCGAAGAATCCTCCGCTTCCTAAGATACGTTTTTCCGCCATCGTAGGAGGACAGACCGCGACTGACTGAATATCACTCAAAGGAAACGACCTGGTGCGCAACAGCATATTAACGTTAAGGCATCCGTCTTCGACCGAGACGGAAACCGGCGCGAAGAATAAAGCAAGTCCGCAGAAGAGGACCAATGAAGCCGCCATTATATAAAAAAGCCATTCCTGACCAATGTGGAGCGAACGGAGCATCCACAAAACAAAAAGGAATATGGAGGCTATTGTTATAATTATGGAATATGTGCTGAAAGCAACCTTACGTTTCATATTGTTTTTTTGAAATCTCTTTTTCGAGTTATTCGGCAAAATTACTAAAAAAACTTCACCAATCAAAATTGATAAGTAGCTAATAAGAATTAATGCACATATAAATTTGAGTTATTTTCGAGTCAGTCCGGCTGCGGAGCGAGGGAGCTTAGCGGGCTAAGTGACTGAACGACAATGCCGGGATGGCCGAAAATAGCCAAATTTATGGGTGCAAGATGC
>JAIEBK010000003.1 GCA_029070945.1 Muribaculaceae bacterium | reverse complement strand
ACTTCTCCTTCAAAACCGGCGATAAATTCGAAAGTCTCTCTGAGAAGCGGGATGATGTCATCGCTCCTATAGTCCCCGTTGAGCAGGAGATAATTGCCCGTGCAGCAGCCCATCGGTCCCCAGTAGACTATGTGTTTACCCCACTCGGGATGATTCCGGAGGAAAGTCGCGGCGAGATGTTCCATAGCGTGGAGCGCCGGTATGGAGAGAGCCGGCTCCCGGTTGGGAGCTGTCATCCGGATATCGAAAGTGGTGATGACGTCGCCGGAGGGAGTGGTGTCTTTTCTGCTTACATATACTCCCGGAGTGAGCGTGAGATGGTCTATCGTGAAACTTGCTATTTTTTTCATGATGCAAAAATACTAATTTTTTCGCAGATGTCAGTAATTATGATTGAAAAAAGCATTCGTAAGAGAGTCTCAGGACTTTTTTTTATCTGCTGATTTGCAGGTTAGGAATTAAATCATTAATTTTGGTATTGGAAATATAATGCGAATCTCATATGGAAAAGAAAGACATGAAATATTCTGAGGCGATAGCCGAACTGGAGAGCATCACAGCGAAGATGCAGAGTCCTGACTGCGATATCGACTCATTGGCGGCTTTGACATCACGTGCCCTCGAGCTTCTGAAGATATGTAAGGATAAGCTCTTCAAGACCGACGAGGAGGTTCGCCGCTGTCTCGAGACACTCTCCGACTCGCTTGGATAAATACCGGGATATCACCCGACATGTTCGCGGCAGCCTATGCCGGCGATATTTATTTATAGTCTACTAACCTGACATATCAATGAAATCAAGACTCATCGCTCTCTCCGCTCTCTCGTTAATTGCTTTTTCCGGTAGTTCCATGACATGGTATGACGGTTCGGCTCCCGTGTCCTTCAGCATCCCTTCAGGTGTGGATCCTGTCGTAAGTGTCGCCGCCCGGATGTTTGCGGATGACATGGAGGCGGTGACAGGGCGCCTTGCTGAAGACTGCCCGGCCGACAAGGCCACCATCCGTCTCTATCAGGTAGATACCGCATCCGATGCCGACCTTAAGTCGGCGAAATCTGCCGGAATAGACATCAAGGCTTTGAAGAATCTGAATGACGGCTTTGCCATAAGGGAGAAAGACGGTGTGATCCATATAGCCGGCGCCAACGGACGCGGCACTGCATACGGACTTCTGGAGATGTCGCGCAAGGCGGGAGTGTCACCCTGGGTCTGGTGGGGTGATCTGATTCCGGCAAAGAGGGATAGGCTTGAGATTGAAGACGGATATTCATATATGCACGGTGCTTCTGTAGAGCGTCGCGGCATATTTATCAACGACGAGGATTGGTCGCTCCGACCGTGGAGTCACCTTAATTTTGAACCATCATCAAAGACAGAGATAGGAGCTAAGACTTACCGCAAGATCTTCGAGCTTCTCCTGCGTCTTCGCGGTAATACCTTATGGCCGGCTATGCATGAGGGCACTACGGCTTTCTTCTTTGTAGACGGAGCCAAGGCACAGGCCGACAGCTGCGGCATCATTATAGGCACATCGCATTGTGAGCCGATGCTTCGTAACAATGTCGGAGAATGGAACGCTTCTGAAAGGGGGCGCTTCAACTACCGTACGAATAGAGACGAGGTGCAGCGCTATTGGTCGGAACGACTTCGGGAGGTAAAGGACTCCAGAGGAGGAAATATATTTACGATCGGCATGAGGGGCATCCATGACAGTTCGATGGAAGGATATAAGACTCAGGATGAAAAATTCGAGGGCCTTCAGCAGGTGATCGATGATCAGCAGCGTCTTATCGCAGAGAATATCGGGGATCCTTCCGGTCAGGATCAGGTCTTTGTGCCTTACAAGGAGGTGCTGGAGCTATATGAGATGGGTCTTAAGGTGCCTGACTATGTGACCCTCATGTGGTGTGACGACAATCATGGCTATCTTACCCGTCTCAGCGACAGCGATGAGAGAAAACGCAGCGGCGGGGGAGGGGTCTACTACCATCTGAGCTACTGGGGACAGCCTCACGATTATCTGTGGCTTACGACTACACAACCCGGACTGATCTGGCATCAGATGCGTCAGGCATATGATAAGGATGTCAGGAAACTCTGGATTGTCAACGTGCACGATCCGAAGGTGGCCGGATATGACCTTGAGCTGTTTATGGATATGGCCTGGGATATAGACAGCGTGGATGCCTCATCGCTTCGGTCTCATTACAAGGCCTGGCTTACCCGTCAGTTCGGACCGGAGGCTGCGGAACTTATTTTCCCGGTAATGCATGATTTCTATCGTCTTTGCGGAGAGAGACGCCCTGAATTCATGGGATGGTCGCAGGTAGAGAAAGACCGTGATCTATATGAGCGTCGCCTTACTCCGGTGCGTGCGTCGGAGTTTAATCCGAAGGAATTCGGCAACGAACTTCAGCGGTATGTAGAGGAGTTCGGCAGGGCTTCGTTTGTGGTTGACTATGCTACTAAATTTGTGGATCCTTCCCTATATGATGCGTATTTTGCGGCAGTAATTTATCCGGTGTGTGCCTCTGCCGCGCATGCTCGATCCTTGCTCAAGGCGCAGGAAGCGCGTAGCCTTGCTTCCGGGAGGAATGGAACCACAGATCGTTTTGAACTTGAGGAGCGTATAAAGCAGGCCTGTGCGGAAAGCCAGAGGGCATATCAGGAAGTCAGGAAACTCACTGAATATTACAACGATGTCGTCTCCGACGGCAAATGGAAGGGAAGTATGGATATGAGGCCGCGCGATCTGCCTGTATTTGCCGCTCCTTCGCTGCCCCTTATTCTGTCCGATCAGGAAATGATGAGGTATCCTACTCCCGAAGTGCTGAATCCGATATCTCCTGCACCGGGAAATGCTGTGGCTGCGAATGCTGACTCTTTCGTGAGGGTGAAAGGCGATGCGGTTCCGGTCGGGATGCTTGGTCACAGCATGAATGCCGTGGCGCTATCCAAGGGAAGTTCTCTTTTCTATGAATTTGATGTCGTAGAGGAAGCTGACGGAGTGATGAGGGTGGCGGTCATTCCTACACATGCCGTCGATGGAGTCGACGTAAGGTTTAGTGTCAGCATTGACGGCTCTGCGCCGGAGGTGTTCAGCCTTAAGGAACCGTTCCGGTCGGAGCGTTGGAAGCAAAACGTGATGAGAGGCCAGACACTCAGGACTTTGCCCGCGTCTCTTAAGCCCGGCCGACACAAAATGGAGATAAAGGCCCTTGACGATAATATCGTGGTAGACCAATGGATGTGGGATCCTTATCCCGGCCGGCGATTCTATCTCTTCCCTCTCTGATCGTAAGCATCAGTTTCCCTGCTTTTGCAGGTGAAGGAAGATGTTTGTGAGGCTATGCTATTGCCCTTAAGCGGACTTGCCAAACTTTAATCCTTAATTTTTGTAAAATTACTGACGTTTTTTTGTTCATGTGGAATATTTCAGTTACCTTTGTATCGACAAATACTGACCTTACATAACTGGAGTCTTACGCCCCGGGTTTAATTCTGATTTAATGTATTCAAAACTGCGACATATTATCCTATGCCTGATATCAGGCTGGCTTCTCTCTTCCTGTGTGTCGGATTCTCCCGAGGCGAGAGATGAGACACATGGGGCGGAGCTTCAATTTGCTGGGGAATTGACGCGCTCCGTGACAACGAATATCAACACCGAAGGATCATGGTTCTCACTCTTCGGCGAAAAGAGGTTTCAGGGAGAATTCTCTGTTAGTGGTCCCATTGTAATATTCGACAATACTCCAGTCACTTACCGTGGCAGCGGCTGGACATATGGAGAACCCGAATATTGGTTTCCGCAACATGAATATTCTTTCGTTGCTGTCCATCCGGGAGCCGTCTTCTCTGAATCCGGCACCGATGCTCGATATTCGGATGCATCCCTCTCGTTCAGTTATACGTTGCCTTTGTCCGAAGGGGATGAGGTGAATATCCCGGACCTCGCTGATCTGGTTGTAGCTGCCCATCGACGCATGTACAGGGAAAGCATATCTTCTGCCGCCCCGGTGAAGTTGAATTTCTTTCATATTCTGTCGAGGATAGACTTTCGTTTGAAAAATGACAATGTTGCCGATATTCTGAAAGTGACTAAGATAGAGTTGGAGGGGGCAGATAGGACCGGTGCTTTCTCCATTACTCCTGCGCCTCTTTTATCATCTGGCACGCAGACTGATGATTACAATTGTCACTGGGGCGGCATTTCAAATCGCGGCACTGTCACCGCGAATATTGATGCTGCTGTCCCCAGAAATGAGGAGTTCTCCCTTTTCGCCGACAATGAGGCCCTGTTTATGATTCCTCAGCCTGATAATAAGGGCGTGATCGTGAAAATCTCCTATACGATTGTCAACGCCGGCAAGGATGACAAGGAAGTGACGTTGACTGTGGATACCCCCATAGGTGGCTGGGAGATGGGAAAGAAATATATATACACTGTAAATGTACAGGAAAGATACATTACCTTCACCGTAAATGTGGCAGACTGGAAAGACGGGACCGAAAACGACCTTAAGGTGCCGAGAAAATAAAAACTTAACGGAAATGAAAACGATAGCAAATACTTCATATATTATATTCGGTGGCCTGATGGCACTTTCCTCCTGCGGGCAGGAGGAATCGTCTGTCATTATTCCTGACAGAGACGACAGAAGGATTGCCTTCCATGCATCGTTGCCGGAGCTGACTACCAAGGCTGCGGAAATCACAAAAGACCCGCAGTATTTCCGGATGACTGCTTTCAATGAGTCAGACGACCGGTTTGTTGATGGAGTGACGATTAAAGAATACTTCAACAATAGTCTTCTTGAAAAAGATAAAGAATTCAAGTCTGACGAGTGTATTTGGCCGGATCCGGGACAGGAGAGTGATCGCCTGCATTTCTTTGCCTACTACCCTGCTATGAATTCTGGAGCCGGATTGGTCAACACATCCGTCGTGAGTGATGGTAATAAGACTATCGGCTATAGGATGACTGGATTTCAGGTAGCTCCAGACATCGCTGACCAGGTGGATTTCGTGACTGCTTACACCACCGGCTCTATGGCAGATAATTACTTCTCGGGAATCGAGCTCGGATTCAGACATCAGCTGAGCCGGATAGAGGTCAAGGCCAGAGGGGAACACAAAAGCTGTGACATAGAGATAGCGGGCGTCTGCTTAGCTAACGTTCCTATGTCCGGGAACTTTGAATTCCAGAAGTCAGACTCTGATGGAATATGGTCAGACATAGTACAGGGAAATGCCGGATACATTTTTCGTGAAGGGGATGCCATAGTAACTGTTGGAAAAGATCCTGTATCTATAATGGGCAGTAAGATCGAAGGCGGCGATGACAACTGCGCGATGCTGATACCCACTACATGCCCCGCATGGAACTATACCGGTAATGCACGTAACAGTGACAAGGGAATGTACCTGAACGTACTTCTGAGAATAATCGATAAGACTCCGACCACAGGAAAGGGGAAAGTACAATATCCTTATTTCGACAACAGCCAGGGTCTGAACGCAATGAATATCGAGAGGGTCTACATGGCCGTCAACAAGACAAACGGAACGGTAAGCAAACGAGTCTATAAAAAAGATAACACATACTTCTCGGATAAGGCATGTACCCAATCCTATACTGTCGCATCGGGTGATGAAATAAGGGAATTCGGCTGGGCGGCATTGCCTGTCTCTGCCGACTGGCAGCCCGGTTACTCGTATTGTTATACTATTGACTATACTTCCGGCGTAGGTGTGCATGGTCCTGATGTCATTGGCGATGTGTCTCCCAAGGCCGGAGATCCGGTCATCAGTGACAGAATCGGAGTGACAGTCAGTGTCAACGGCTGGCAGGGATTGAACGGGTCGACGACACACACGGTTGATGTTCCCGGAGCATAAAATACACTACATTCATGAACGATAAGAGAACAATATATAGATATATAGGGCTGCTTTTTCTGTCCGCGTTTATGCTTTCCTCCTGCACGCAGGAGGATCCGACGGTTCGTGCCGTGACGGAAGAAGATTCGGAGATACTTTTCTTTACAACACTTCCGGGTATTGAAACTCGCTCATCAGATGAAATCGATAAAAACAGTATCCAAAACGGATTCGATGTCTCTGCAGCAAGTCTGGATAATACAGACGCAAATGGGGAGGCCATCCCAAGCGAGTATTTCACCGCGCAAAGGGTTTTCCAGACAGCCGGGATGGGTGAGGCTTTCCGATCGAATTCATGCAGGTGGCCATCCAACAAAGGAGGAAAAGCCGGAAAGCTAAGGTTTTTCGCATTCTATCCGTCTCGCGAGGTGTTGAGGGACAGTGCCGGCGTTAAAAGAGATGATGAGAGCTGTTTCAAATTGGAATATACAAAAAATGAAAAAGGCAAGACAGAATACTGGATGAAGAGTTTCAAGGTCAACAAAGACATCGCCAGGCATTCAGATTTTGTCACCGCTACTACGGAGGGTTCGAAAACCGACAGTCTATATACGGGAGTGAATCTTACATTGCAGCATCAGCTGAGCAGAATCATCTTAGAGGCTTTCAGTA
This sequence comes from Muribaculaceae bacterium, assembly GCA_029070945.1. Taxonomy (GTDB): domain Bacteria; phylum Bacteroidota; class Bacteroidia; order Bacteroidales; family Muribaculaceae; genus Lepagella. The sequence continues at coordinate 2,910 of JAIEBK010000003.1, read as the reverse complement.
ACTCTGAAAGCTATGACGTGGAGATTGCCGGCGTGAGAATAGGAGGAATTGCTATTGAAAGTGATTTCAGTTTTGAAGGCACACCTGTCAATTATCAAAGCTGGAACTGGACGAAAATCGGCAGATGGATAGGCGTCAACCAGAAGAAAGATGTAGTGGAATATATATACCGGAAAGGAGATAAAGTCGTCACAATCAATAAGGAAAACAATCCTGACAAGTCGAAAGCGGTATCCCTGATGGGTAAAGGTGGCCCTGCATTGGTGATTCCTTATGATTACGCTGTATGGTGGCAATATTCCTCGAAAAATAATAAAGATCACAGTTTGCTTTATTTCAGCGTATTGCTCAGGGTAAAAGAAAAACTCACAGAGAATCATACGCTGCTTTATCCTTATATTGAAGGTGCGAATTTGAATTCATCTGTGACTGTAACTGCAGATAATATGAAGGTGGTCTACCTTTCAATTAAAACCGCTACCGGAGAGGTGATGAAGCGCGTCTATAAAAAAGGGAGCAGCTTCTACACTGATCCGAACTGCTCGGCCAGTTCTTTATACACTGTCCCGGATGGAGAGGAAATCAGGAATTACGGCTGGGCATCCGCTATTCCATATATTAATGGAGCTACTACTCAAAGATGGAATCCCGGATATCAATATATTTTTCAACTCGACTTTTCCAAAGGAATCGGTGTGCAGGATCCTGACGATGCGCTCCCGGGGAGAGTGATCATATATCCTATTGAGGTCACCGGGACACCGGCTACATCGTGGCATACGGTGAAAGATTATGACAACGTGGAAATAAAAGACAAGGATGTAAATTTCACCATTGAATGATCGCTTCTGAATAAATGATAATCAATGCCAATGATTGACAACAAAATATGAAACACTACATATCAAATATTGTCCTTTCTGTCTTGACCGGTCTGATGTATGCGACATCGTGTACATCAGACCCGGATACCGGTGTTATAAACTCTGAAAAGGGGGAAGAGATAAGTTTTGAGGTAGGAAATAGCACGCGTGCGGCCATCACTACCAATGAGACTTTAAAGAATTTTCCTTTCATGCTGTTCGGTGATATGAACAGGACCGGAGAATTCTACGCCGGTCTCAAGACGATCTTTAATTCGCAGAAGGTGGAATTAAAGAACAACAGATGGGACTATGGAGCAAAACAATACTGGCTTATGGGTCAGGAACATTCGTTCGTGGCGATACATCCGTATGATGTGCTGCCCGATCTGCATAATCTGAAATATGAGAATTCCATGGTCAGCTTCACGTATGAGCTGCCTGATGCACTAGATAATGCGAAAGACATTCTTGTCGCGACTCACAGAAGAAAATACAATATGGATAACGGGAATCCGGTCAGATTCAATTTTACTCACCTCCTCTCGACTATCAATATTGAGCCGGCTTTGGATGAAGTCCTGATGTATGAGGATGAGGATGACAAGGTGAATTATCCTTATAATAAGGACGAATACATACTGTTTCAAAAGATTGAATTGATAGGAGTAAGAACCAGGGCAGACTTCTCCTTCACGCCTGAACCATTGGGCACCGGCAATTCCACTGACCAATGCGCGGTAAAATTTCAGTTGGGAAATGAAGGAGTAAAAGATCTTACATTTGATTACAAAGACAATCCTAAGAAGATCACCAACAACAAAGAGAACAAAAGCATCTTTGACAACAATAGAGCGGTGATAATCCTGCCTCAGACTTTCGCAGCAGATTCACAATCGGAAATCAGATTATACTATTCTGTCAATGACGATCACGATGTCTTAAGGAAAATTACAATCCCGTTGAAAGGCAAGACCTGGAATATGGGCACTAACTACACTTATAAGTTTACAATTGAGAAGGCATATACCGGTCAGATCAAGGCGGGATCGTTCACAATAGATGTAGATGATCCGATGCACGAGGATGATGAACACGATGACGCCTGGGTGTGGAATGGAGAAACGATAGACTTTATATTCGACCAAGAAGAATATTAAGGTATAATTAACACATTGGAAACGATGAAGATGAATAATAATATATATAAGCTGACTGAAAGTAGGAAAAACAATATAATCCTCGCTATCCTTTGGCTTGCTTTGATTGCCTCAGGATTATCATCGTGCGCTGATGATTTTTTAAATCATTTTCAGTATGATTATGATGAAGACCCGTCAAGAATAGCGGAGGAGATCGCCATGCCTTTCTCACTCACGGTGGCTCCTATGGTAGCGTTGAATCCCGAGACACGTGAAGGAGAGACTTACTTTGATGCGACACCGGAAGAGAAGACAGTCGCTGATTTCTGGATTATCGAGTATAATGAAGAGGGCACCAGAGTCGGAAAACCACGGTATTATAAACTTCGTGAAACTTATAACCATGATAAGGTGTCTGACTTGCAATGTGCCGAAGGATGGGAAACAGACGAAGAAAAATGTGAAATAAGCACTAAAAACATAAACATATTGGTTCCTCGTAAGGATCAGGAGGACTTCACTTGTGTCGTCATCGCCAATACCCATGATAAAAACCTGTTTAATGCAAAAAATCGCTCAAAATTCAGCACACTCGACTCTCTGAGGATTTTTGACTTTGACCTCCACAATCAGCAGGACTTCTTCTACCCGGTCAAAGATGATGACCAGCAGCCTGAAAAATATCTGCTCATGAGCGGATGGACCAAGATATCCAAAGACCCTACGACGTGGAATCCTTCGGTCGACTTGATCCGAAATGCATGTAAGGTTAATGTCAAATTAGAGAACTTTACTGAGGATTTAATTTTCAAATACTGGCAATGGCGTAATGTTCCCTGGGGAAAGTTGTTTCCACATGGCAAACCAAAAGACAATTATATACAGAAGGTAAGCCGCGACTGGAA
>JAIEBK010000029.1:2954-4323 GCA_029070945.1 Muribaculaceae bacterium | reverse complement strand
GCGACACCGAATCGGTGCTGCTCGTCGATGACAGCCACGCCGAGATCGCGAAACTCCACATTATCCTCAATTAGCGCATGTGTACCGATGAGCATATGGATAGAGCCGTCGGCAAGTCCAGCGGCTATGCGGCGACGCTCAGCCGTGCGGGTGCTACCGGTCAGCAGAGCTGTACTGATTCCCAGGGGTTCAGCCCACCCGGCGAGAGCCTCGGCATGCTGGGTAGCAAGTATCTCGGTCGGTGCCATCAATGCGGCCTGCTTACCATTGTCGACTGCAAGGAGCATGGTCATGAAAGCCACAAGGGTCTTGCCGCTGCCAACGTCGCCCTGCAGCAGACGATTCATCTGACGGCCGGTGCGCATATCATCGCGGATCTCCTTGAGTACCCGCTTCTGAGCACCCGTGAGCGGGAACGGCACCACATCAGAGTAGAACCTGTTGAACAGGGGACCGACCTTAGTGAAGACATGTCCCTGCAGCTGAAGGTTGCGACGACGCGAAAACTCAAGGATATGAAGCTCAAGATAGAACAGTTCCTCAAACTTCATGCGCTCCGTAGCTTTCTGGAGTGCCTGCATCGACACGGGACGATGCATGTTGCGCATCGCCTCATCAAGGGGCATCAGTCCTCGTTCCTTCATCACCTCCACAGGCAATGTCTCAGGAATCGAACCGGCAGGCAAGGAATCAAGAAGGTTGGAGGTGAGGGTCTGGAATAGACGGGTAGTGAATCCACGCTTGCGGAGGGTATCGGTAAGCCCATATACACCACGGAGTCCCTGCGGAGGACGTTCGGGGTCGAAGACCTCTATCTCAGGATGCACGAACTGCCATGTGTTGTATCTGAAAGCAGGTTTTCCGAAAAGGACATACACAACACCAGGACGATACATATTGGCGATCGTATTGATCTTGGCAAACCATGTCACCTGACACAGCCGATCGCCGTCGGTAAACGTAGCGGACAGCCGCTGTTTCCGGCCCTCGCCTTCCTTAGAAAAATTGATGAACTGACCTTTTATCTGGATGTAGGGCATCTCAGTGCCATAGAGATCCCTGATATGATAGAAGCGGGAGCGGTCTACATGGCGGGCCGGGAAATACTGCAGTAGGTCGCCACAGGTGTGTATATCGAGTTCGGAGGCAAGGAGCTTTGCTCTTGCCTCGCCGACACCTTTCAGATATTTAATATCCGCCTGCAGATCCATATTTCTTTTTTTAAGTTAAAGACGTTACGGGGCGGTTAGGAAACCGCCTACCCATATAGTTTGCTACCGCCCCATTGCTGCGCAGTGCTTTGTCAGTGAATGGCGGTTGGGAAACCGCCTACCCATATAACTACCATATACCTATCCACATAGGGTTA
>JAIEBK010000029.1:0-2854 GCA_029070945.1 Muribaculaceae bacterium | reverse complement strand
TCTGACATCGCGCGCTGATATTGACGGCGTCCCTGATCGGCGAGAGCCTGCCGGGTGAAGTCGACGAGATCATATTCATAGTTGTTGTTGCCACGCATACGGTCGGCGGCCTTTGCCATGAGCCGGGCTGCCTCCAGAGTAGTGGAAGGATCATAATAATTGCGCATCTTCGACCATGACTTCACCTGAAAATTGTTGAGTGAGGGACGACCGCAGAAGATACTTTCGTGAGGTCCCTGCTGGTTGTTGCCGAGAGGACAGTTATAGATTCCGTCGGCGAGCACTTTCCATGCGGCACGTATATCCTGGTCATCGACACCGTAACGGGCCTTCACGTATCCGTCGAGCCATTCCTCTTTCGTCGGGATATCGTCGCCGAGCCAGGGGAGCTCACACATAAGCTCGAACATCACAGGGTTATTGCCGGAGCCTTCCATAGTGAGCCCCATGCCCTTCATGTTGCGGGCAAGAGGATTGGTCTTCGTCTGTCGGAAATTATCGAGCAGCTGATCCATACGGCCATGGAGACCAACATTGGCGCCAAAATTCTCAAGCATGCAGAAAAGCCATGTGTGGTCTTCGTAACCATTGTCACGTTTCCAGACCGACGGGATACCCCACATCGGGCGGCATTCGGAGAAGAGGTCAAGGATGATCAGCTCGCCGGGCTGAAGCGCCTCAAGCATCTGAGGACGAGGATTTTCGGTCCACCCCTGTATTACCCATTTCGCATCGGGATTGCAACGCTTCATTGCCTTCATCAGTTTGGCTCCGGCCTCTCCATAGTCTACATCAACGTCATTCATCTCATGAAACGGATCCATGGAGTAAAATTTTGCCTTGCCGTAGAGTTTTGTGAGCTCGTCGTAATATATATCTGCGATCTCATCAAACTTCGGATCAGTAGGCAGGAGATTGGATGGCCGGACGTAGCCGTTCCAGGGATTGCCCTCGATCACGTCAAGACCGAGACGCAAAGCAGCGTCGTGGGGCATCATTCCGCAGTAGCCGGGAAGGACGGGGGTCATTCCGAGCGAGTTCATGCGGGCGAGTATCTTCTTCTGCAGCTGCTCCTGATTCTTATACCATGACTCCGGGAGGGGGCCGCCCCACCCTTCGAGATTGTTCATGGCCCACCATGCAAGGAAGGCGGGACCGGCGATAAACTCCCCTACCTCCTTGTCGGAGTATCCGAGACGAAGAAGCATATTTCGCCAAGCCGACTCCATGCCGACTATGGCAAGAGGCATGTTGATGCCGTGGAGCGCCATCCAGTCGATTTCCTTCTCCCATCGTGTCCAGTCCCAGAAGGGCATGGAGTAGGAGAATGTGCAGTAGTTGAAGTCATATCGCATAGTGAGAGGTGTTTCCTTTCTGACAGGTTCAGTGACTTCCGGAAGGACATCGGGGAGAGAGGCAGTCATATTGTTCCATGTCAGGTTGATGCCGCAGAAATGCTTGAGATACCAGTTTAGGCCGGTGGCCACCGATACTGAATTATTGCCTACGATATGAGGGCGACCGTTCTTCATAGTGATCTCGAAGAAATCGGTATCTGGCGTCGGGGATTTCTGCAGGTCGAACGAGATACGGCCTTTGGAGCCCGGGGCAATGCGTTCGAGGAGTGCCTCAGAAGCCTTGTCGCGGGCAGCAAACGCTATGAGAGGGATGAGAAAAAGGAGGACTATGAATATTTTTTTCATGATGATTAAGAATAATGCTCACTTCGTTCGCATCACAATCCAAAACCGAACCATAGGCTCTCACTCCAAAACAAACAATGCATTGTGATGCATAAAACGGTATTTTTTGCAAAGATAATAAAAAAGATGGGAAATTTTCATTATCTTTGTGAATTAATACCAAAAATGAACTAAGACATGAAGATAATACTGCTTTCAGGTGGATCCGGCAAGCGCCTCTGGCCCCTTTCAAACGATGTAAAATCGAAACAGTTCCTGCAGGTGCTTGAGTCGCCTGACGGCAGAAAAGAATCAATGATACAGCGCGTGGTGCGCCAGATAAAGACCACAGGCAATGCCGACGGCATTGTAGTAGCCACCGGCGAAGTGCAGGCTGGATATGTGAAAGACCAGCTCGGACACGGCATAGGTATCGTCACCGAACCTTGCCGGCGCGACACATTTCCCGCAATAGCTCTCTCCTGCTCATATCTCGCATCTGAAGGGACAGACTATAATGAGCCGGTAATAGTGATGCCGTGCGACACGTATGCCGACGACACTTATTTCGAGACTGTCTGCCACATGGCGGAAGCTGTAAAGAGAGGCGACGCGGAACTGATACTGATGGGTATAACACCTACGTATCCTTCGGAGAAATTCGGATATATCGTTCCGAAGAAAGGAGCGGAGGCCGACGGCAAGGCTATGCCTGTAGAGAGATTTACGGAGAAGCCTGACGTTGCCACCGCTGAAAAACTTCTTGAAGAGGGAGCCTTATGGAACGGAGGAGTATTTGCATTCCGTCTCGGCTATCTGATGAAGATAGTGGAGAAATACATGCCCGGCAAGGATTTCAATCAGATACACGCCGACTATGAGCAATTTCCTAAGATAAGCTTCGACTACGAGGTGGTGGAGAAAGCCGGATCGGTAGGGGTACTCCCCTACGCCGGCGAATGGCGAGATCTCGGGACTTGGAACACACTGACAGAGAAACTTCCGTCCACCACCGAAGGAGCAGCAAGAATGCATGACTGCGAGAACACGCACATCGTGAATGAACTCGGAATCCCGGTGCTCGGGCTCGGGCTGAAGGATGTAGTGATCGTGGTGTCGCCTGAAGGAATACTTGTCTCTAAAAAAGAGGACTCGGAGAGGCTGAAAAGCCT
>JAIEBK010000028.1 GCA_029070945.1 Muribaculaceae bacterium | reverse complement strand
CGTAATCGTCTGTAAACCACATTAATCAACAAATGTTAAATTGTCTTTCACTATGTTAATACAGCGAACTCTTTCTCAGCTCGTTTGTTGTTCATCTCAGATATTGAAGCTAAAAACTCTTTCTAACCGCCAAGTTTGGTGGTTATTTCATTTACCAAACATAGGACAGAATACAAAAAAAGCGATGCCTTTATTGACATCGCCCTATTTTACTTTATCTCATCTGTAATCCTTAAGTATTTCTCGCAGTCTTTTTCTGGTGAAAAATATTCTTGACTTGACGGTGCCCAAAGGCATGTTAAGCCGATCTGAAATTTCCTCATATTTATATCCCGCAACATGCATAGAAAAAGGTTTTCTGAAGTCGGGGGCGAAGCCTGCAAGTATGTTTGCGATCTCCTGCATGGCGTAACTGGTCTCCGGACTCCCTATACCTGAATCCTGTGAGAGGTTAAGGTGATAGCAGTCTTCGGATGAGTCGATCACCGTATTTTCGCGAGTGTTTTTTCTATAATTGTTGATGAAGATATTTCTCATAATAGTGAGCATCCATCCCTTGAAGTTGGCGTTGGCAACAAACTTATCCTCGTTATTAAGCGCCTTCAGGGTGGTATCCTGCACAAGATCTTCGGCTTCCTCCTTGTTGAGAGTAAGCTTTAGGGCAAACGACAGAAGATTGCCTTGCATGCCTAAGATTGAATCCTGGAAAGAGGTAGATCCGTTCATAAATTAGTTAGTTTAGATATAGAAGCCTGTATAACAGGCTCAGTAGAAGATAGATTTATATACTCTTAGCTTTTTCCGATGACAAAGTTAGAATTTTTTTTTCAAACGAACAAAAAAATGTGATACTTTTTAAAACTTTTTTCAAAAATAATTGTTACCGACAGTTAAAATTCGTTATCAGGGGTTGTGTATTTTCTAATCTGTCACTTCCATAGTGCACTCCAAAACAGGCAACTCCGGATCGTGAAACTGCCAGCCAATAAATAAGTGCCTGCTCAGGATTCAGCCCCGTCTATGCTGTAAACCCTTACCTGCTCTATTCTTGTAGTTGACATGCCTGTCACTATGAACTTTAGTCCCCCGATATTGAACGTATCCCCCTCTGACGGAAGGGCCTCCGTATAATGCAGGATGAATCCTGCGATAGTGTTGTATTCCTCAGATTCTTTAAGGTCAAGCCCAAGGCCCTCGTTGACGGCGGCTATCTCGGCACGCCCCGAGATCTCATATCCTCCATCGGAAAGCTGACGGAAAAGCTGACGCTGACGGTCGTGCTCATCCTCGATCTCACCAAAGATTTCCTCTACGAGGTCTTCAAGAGTGGCAAGTCCGGACGTGCCTCCAAACTCGTCGATGACTATGCAGACACTTCTTTTTTCCGCTATCATACGGCGCATCATCTTATTTGCAAGCATTGTCTCCGGGGTGAAGATCACAGGTTTCAGATGAGCTCTCCAGTCAGAATCTATATTGAAAAGTTCAGAAATGTGTATGTAGCCTACCACATCGTCAATATCCTCCCGATATACCACTATTTTCGAAAGTCCCGTTCTTGAAAACAAAGATAGCAGATCGGCCCGAGTGGTTGTATCCTTCTCAACAGCTATTATCTCGTTGCGGGGACGCATACACTCACCTATCGTAGTATCCTTAAAGTCGACAGCATTACGGAAAATCTTCACTTCGTTTTCCACCTCTTCCTTCGACTGCTGCCGGCTGTGAAGCTGCTCTTCAAGATAATCGTCGAGCTGATCCATAGTGATAAGCCTGGCATCGACCTTGTTTTCCTTTATACCAAAAAGCCCCATAAGTCCCTTGGTGATAAAAGAAATAAATTTAGACACCGGATAAAGGATAATATATATGACATAAAGCGGCAGAGCGAACATGCGCATCATGAAGTTCGGGTTGATCCTGAACGTCGCCTTCGGGATAAACTCGCCACAAAGTAGAATCACCAAAGTGGAGAAGACCGTATTGGCAATCAGCACCATCGCTTCCGAATCTCCGAACCATCTCTCAAGCACAGGATTTATGAGAACGGAAAGCGTTATACCATAGACTACAAGAACTACATTGTTGCCCACCAGCAGAGAAGATATAAACATATCCTCATTGTGGCTGAACCCCCTTATGATACGGTCTACAAGTCCTCCCCGCGAACCATCGATCTGCATTCTGACCTTGTTAGACTGCACATAAGCTATCTCCATGCCCGAAAAGAGCGCGGAGAAGACAACCGCCAATATAGTGAGCACCAATGCTGTTGTAAAAGACATATCTTTGTTTTACGTTATTCGTTTGACGTTGTGCGGCAAGTTCGACAAATACTTACAGCTTACCGCTAAGACTCTCAAATCTCAACTTATCTCCTCATATCCTCAGAGACGGGGAATATACCCGTCGGCTTCCGAATGGAGTATTTCGTCAATTGATCGTTGCTCTCAAATCCATGACCCTCCAGCATACGATCAGGAGTCTCAATATGGATGAAGGAGTCGCTGTAAAGCCGGTTTCTACGCTGGTCCCAGAACAGCTGCTGAGTCAGAAACAACTCACCCGGTTCCTTGTGCAGCTCTACATTCCCGTCAAGTTTCCACAGATTTTGCAGACGGAAAAACTTCGCGGAATCAGCAGCCACAGACGCAATCACATTAAACTGTCTGTCGAACTTCTGAAGATATATTCCTTTCGGGAAATTCCAATAAGGAGTATCCACCTCGTCATAGACATTCCAGAGCGGAGACACTATCTTATATTGGGTAATGCCGGAGTCGGATATGAGGGTAGACACATTGACCGTCGACATCGAAGGCATCTTCCCGGGATCTATACGTGAGGCTACTCCGAGTTTGCCATCTTCCTTGCACCCTGAGAACATCACGACCAGGGCGACAGCAAAAGCCACAGCCACACCGGAAAACCTACCATAAGAGATGCCTTTCGTCATAATATCCTACTATAACCATCAATTTTCAATCAAACAACTAAAGGCTGAAAACTGAAGACTTAATTGATCTTACGCTTGAAGAACCACACCTCGTTGAAGTTTACACCCAACGTGATGTTAAAATAGTTTTCCGAAAGAAGACTGACCGGTGCAGTCTGCCTGTGCATCCAGCCCAGACCGAAGTTGATCATGGTTTTGCCGCCTGGAGCTGTGAACCCGGTGCCTAACGACACTCCATATTCCTTCATCCGGTTCCCATCTATCTTCAGATAGTCGTCGGTATAGAACGCGCCCAACCGCCACGGCATTCTCTCAAGATAGCTGCCGCGCACATTGTGGACGTACTCTCCACCTATAGCTATTTTCTGCCTGTCACTGAACTTCATGCCCTGAAACACTATCTGACCCGCTTCGTCCTTCAGCGAGGAGAAAGGTGCCTTCGACCACTGCTGGAGAGTGAAGTCGGCCTCCACCACTATTCTGTGCACTTTCTCATGGGTATATGCGAGTCCCACACCGAAAGTCTGCGGAGAATAATATTTACCCTTCATGTTGCTTTGGGCGATAGTGTCGGGCAGAGCATCGGAGGCAAGATTCTGGCTACCAAGATCCTGGATGGTAAGCCATGTGTCGCCGTGAAATGACTTCTTAGGAGAGTATGTGGCACCAAGCGTTATCGAGTTATACTTGTTGAGAGGCTGCCGATACTGCACTCCGGCCACGATGTTCCAATCACGGATGCGCATGATCTGTTCAAAAAGCGACTGGGTGCCAGCCAGAGTAGTAGCGTAGACATCGTTCTGGATCGTTCCGAAATCATACGACACATTGACACCTACACTGAAGCCACCCACCTTGCCCGAGAGTCCGGCATAAGCCTCGGTGATGCCACCTGTACCCTGGTTCTGTCGCGCTCCGTATTTGATCTCATCGCCGAATGAATACCCAACCTGAGTAAGTGGCACCATACCTATGGACATACCCATAAATTTCGACAGAGGGAACTCCATGGTAACATAGTCGAGACCTCCGCCATAGCCATGGGTCTTTCCGGAATTGTCCCTGCTCCACTGCATATTCATGTTGGCGCCCATATCCCAAAGGAATGTAAGGGAGTCGATCGAGGCATAGGATGCCGGATTCATGACGTTGATCTGGCGCCCTGACTGCATCGCATAGCCCACGCCACCCATCTGGCGCTGCATGGATGTAGCACGCTCTCCCATGATTCCATAGCCATACATAGAATAAGGAGTATTCACGTCGGCATGCGCCGTTGATGCGATGGACACCACCGCAAACGCGGCCCATAATGATTTGATCTTAGATTTCATTGTATTTATAGATATAAAGCAGACCCAGCGCCATCAGATCCGGCACGTGGTCGGCTGGTATGCGTGTATCGATGCGTCCGGAAAGCAGTCCGGCGTCTCCGCCGGTCAACACAAGCCGCTCACATCCGTAACTCTCTTTATAACGGCGGAAAGTCTCGGTAATCTCATCTGCAAGCCCCGCCACAACTCCTGAACGTATCGCTGTATCTGTAGAATACCCCAACACCGGGACCGGGCCGTCGGAGTCAACCAACGGAAGAGCCGAGGTGTGGGCATGCAGTGACTCGAAGCGAAGTCGTATACCCGGAGTTATACGCCCTCCACGGAACGTAAGTGATGAATCCACCAGATCAAGCGTGACAGCCGTTCCGGCATCTGCCACCATTATGTCACTCCCCATATAGAGCATGGCAGCCCCAGCCGAAAGAGCTATACGGTCCAGGCCAAGTGTATCCGGAGTAGAATAGTCAATCCCGACAGGAAGACGTGTAGCGCGTGACAGGATAAGAAGCCTTCCGTCAAGAAAGATCCTCAACGATTCCACAAACCGGGAGTCGATCTTTCCGACCGAACAGAATGCGCCGCATTCAGGCTGCCATCGCTCGAGGACCGAGAATACATCCTCCGGCGTATCGGATGGGAACCTGCATGACTCGCGAGGCTGATCACCTACGAGCAACGTAAGCTTAAGCAGGGAATTGCCTTGATCTACCGCGATAAATCTTCTGTCACAGTCCGTTCGCATCATCACTTTGATTCCTTTTTTACCCGGAAAGCTATCATCCAGCTCGCCACGATCTGGATCACTGCTCCGGCCATTGTGAACGCAACCGTCTGACGCATGACGGCGAGAGGGCCTGCAAAGAATCCGGCAAAATACTGAAGTTTGTAGAACCAGAAAGCAGCTCCCACAATAAAGCACATCCCGGCCCAGAATTCGAGCCTGCGTAGACGACGGAGCCGGAGCGAATCGCCGGGAGCATTGACATTAACTACCCGCGCTGTCGTATATATAAGGGCTCCGGCGGCATACACCCACTTAGCCCACATCATGGAGTGGCCTACGAGTCCTTCCAAAAACGGAGTCATCATGGCCGCAAGCACAAGAAGAAGTCCTGCCGCGGCTGCAAGCTCGACATATTTTCGTCTGTTCTCAAGTTTCGCTGTAATTCCGGATACCTGAGGGGATGTCTTTTCTTTACTCATTTACAAATCATTTAGTTGGAGACACAAGCAGAAATACGTCTTCTGTCGGCCTTTTCATATGATACTGCTCGCGGGCTATATATTCAAGCGCGTCGTCACCCCTTTCTATGGCAAGCCGCCGGTTTCGGTAGTAGGCCGCGGAATCCTTATTCTCCTTTATCTCCTTCTTCAGCCTCACGATCTCTTTCTCGTAGACCATGCTCTGCGTGAAAGAAGCATCTTCATTGAGCAGCAAAAGCCCGATAAAGAACACTCCTATTATAAGAAGAGGTATGTTGGCGCATCTCTTAAACCAATACGCGGTCTTTCTTGAAAAACTGCTCACTTGTAACGTCTGTTTTATGGCTTCCCTGCTTCCGGCGGTCACCTGATTCTGTCTCTTACGTCGTAAGTGGACATACGACGATGCAAAATTAATCAAATATATGCGAAAAAACCAACAAAGAGTCTAAAAAAATGTGAATTCAGCATAAAAAACGGGATTCAGCTCCTTACGCTGAATCCCGTTTTTTTATTGTAAGTCAGGAAAAGGTCACTGGAACTTCGCCAGAAATTCCTCGGCATGAAGGCGATCGCGTGTATTGTCAACGTCAAACGCTATCGTGAATTCATAAGGCCTTACCTTCACCGGGGTAGCCACGGCAAGAAGCCGCTGGAAGTCACTGAGAGACTCGGGCTTAAGGTCAAGTTCCGGTATGACGTCCATGATCTTTCCCGACAAGCCGTAAAGTCCGGCCGAGACAATAGTGCCTTCATCGAACGGAGATCCACCATACCGGTAATCTATCACTTCTCCGGCCTCGCTGACACGAGCATACAGCGGACTCTCATCCTCGACAAACCTCGTCAGGCCCATCAAGGCTACATCAGCCGGAGCTTCCGCCACCGCCTTCACGTAATCCCTGAACTCATCTGTCGGGAAGATAGCGTCACAGGTCATGGCAATAAATTTTCCTTCTATACCTTCTGATGCAGCTTTCAATGTGCAATAGGAGTTATCGGTGATGATAGGCCTGACCACTACAGGAAGTCCTTTCGCCTTTAACTCTTCAAGGTAGTCGAGCAGCGACTGCATACGCGCGTTAGCACCTACATATATGTGTTCCGCTCCGCATTTCATAAGCGTGTTGATCAGTACCCCCATCATGGGCTGCCCGAAAAGAGGGACCAACGGTTTCGGACATTCATATCCCTCCTTCACGAACCGTGAGCCGAGGCCCCCGGCCAATATTACAAAATCCATATATTTATTATTTAAGTATCAAAAAAACAACCCCAATCCTTAACTATAACCCTTAACACATAACTCTTAATCCTTAAGCAGATCCGGACGCAGAGTACGAGTACGCTCCATAGCCTGATCAAGACGCCATTGCGCTATCTTTGCCTCATGGCCGCTGAGAAGCACTTCCGGCACCTTCCAACCATTATAGTCCGCAGGACGCGTGTATACAGGCGGAGCAAGGAGGTTATCCTGAAACGAATCGGAAAGAGCAGACTGCTCGTCGCCGATAACCCCGGGGATCAACCTCACGACCGCATCGACGACACACGCAGCCGGAAGCTCCCCGCCAGTCAGCACATAGTCACCTATCGAGATCTCGCGGGTGACGAAATGTTCTCTGATACGATAGTCGATACCCTTATAGTGTCCGCAGAGGATAATGATATTCTGAAGCAGCGACAGACAGTTGGCTATCGGCTGATCGAATGTCTGTCCGTCAGGAGTCATGAAGATCACCTCGTCATATTCGCGCTCCTCCCTCAATTTAGATATGCACGCGTCCACAGGCTGAATCTTCATTACCATGCCGGCCTCGCCTCCGAATGGATAGTCATCCACCTTACGGTGTTTGTCTGTGGTATAATCCCTGAGGTTGTGTACGTGAATCTCCGCCAGCCCTTTATCCCGGGCACGCTTGATTATCGAACAGTTGAACGGAGACTCAAGCATCTCCGGCATGACGGTCAATATGTCTATTCTCATTGTTGTCTCTTTCCTTTTATTATATAAACGCATGGACAGTCATGTTTTATCATGGCAGTGGACACGTTTCAAGGGAAAGGGACGTCCTTTCACAAGGGCGTCCCTACTATCAGGAGGTAGTCTGTCTCCTCCATGGAAAAAGCTATCAATCTATTTCTTCGTCAGCCTCGTAGCCACCCATCTCGCGGATAGCGTTCTTCAGCATCACATACTGCTGGAAAAGATGGTTGACAGGCACCTCACCTTTCGTATAGTCATGCATCGGGCTCTTCAGGAAGAAGCTGAGGAAGCGCTGTATGCCGCTACGGCCCGCACGAGCCGCAAGGTCGCTCAGCAACACGAGATCAAGACAGAGCGGGGCTGCGAGGATGGAATCACGGCATAGGAAGTTGATCTTGATCTGCATCGGATATCCCATCCATCCGAAGATGTCAATGTTGTCCCAACCCTCTTTATTGTCGTTGCGCGGAGGATAGTAGTTGATTCGCACCTTATGGTAGTACTGAGTGTCCTCGTCATTGCCGTGGCCATAAAGATCTGGTTGGTCTTCCGGCACAAGAATAGACTCCAGGGTAGAAAGCTTGGATACCTCTTTCGTGCGGAAATTAGCGGGCTCATCAAGCACAAGGCCGTCACGGTTACCGAGAATATTGGTGGAGAACCAGCCGGACAGGCCGAGGCAACGGGTGCCTATGATCGGAGCGAAACCGGACTTTACAAGTGTCTGACCTGTCTTGAAGTCCTTGCCCGCTATAGGCATACCGGTCTGCTCGGAAAGTTCCCACATAGCCGGAATGTCGACAGTGGTGTTCGGAGCACCCATGATAAAGGGCGCACCCTCTTTAAGCGCAGCATAGGCGTAGCACATGGAAGGAGCGATCTTCTCCTTGTCGTCTGCCTTCATGGCTGCCTCCAGAGACTCTACTGTAGCGTGAACCTTCTCGTCTACCGGTACATATACCTCAGTAGAAGCGGCCCAGAGCACTACCACGCGGTCAAGGCCCTTTTCCTTCTTGAAGTTACGGATGTCCTCACGAAGCTGCTCGGCCATCTCCCAGCGGGTCTTACCCACCATAACGTTGTCGCCGTCAAGACGCTTAGCATAGTTTTTATCGAAGGCCGCCTTCATCGGCACGATAGCCTCAAGCTCCTCCTTTACAGGGTTGATATCCTTCTCCTTAAGCACCTCGGCGTTGAGGGCCGCTTCATATGCGTTGGCAGGATATACATCCCATGTAGCGAACTCTATGTCATTCAGGTCTGCAAGAGGAACTATATCCTTATAATGAAGGTATTTCTTATCCTCGCCCTTACCGACGCGGATCTTATCATACATACACATGCTGCCCACCGGTTTGGTCAGACCTTTGCGTGTCATGAGAACGCCGGTCATAAATGTAGTGGCCACCGCTCCGTTGCCTACCACCATTACACCCAATTTTCCGTTGGGCTTTGCTGCTTTGTTTGCCATAATCTGTTTTTTTAACCGCGGTTTTCTTTCGTCTGCCGCATATTGTTGTTATATTGTCTGTCTTTACTGTAGTTTTTCCTTAACCAAGGTGTTTCGGAAAAACGCTGGCAAAGTTACGGCTTATTTTTTAAACCACAAAAGTATTTTTAATATTTTTTCAACATATCTATGTTAAAATTTATTAATAATTTATATATTTGTTAATTATTTATAATTTTATTTAGATTGTATAGATATGTGTTAAGTTAAGTTAACTATACTATTTTATCATACTCAATCGCTATCCATTTTCTTTACCTTATCGTCGTCTGATTTGTTATTTAATTAGAAATAACACTAAACAAATTTACAAGATGACCGGAAATATCTTCATGGTCGCTCCAGACATCACATACATCGGAGTCGACGACCATAACATTGACTTATTTGAAAACCAATATAAAGTTCCACAGGGAGTGAGCTATAACTCATATTTAATAAAAGGAGAAAAAATAGCGGTAGTCGACACCACCGACGACCAGACCGGCACAGAATGGCTCGCCAACCTTCAGAAGGCACTTGATGGAGCAGAACCGGATTTCCTTATAATCGAACACCTTGAGCCGGACCACTCCTCCCTCATATCAACATTTGCAGAAATCTATCCTAAAGCCACCCTCGTAATGTCGGCTACTGCCGCACGCATGCTCCCCAACTATTTCGACCCGATTCCCGAAAACTGCAATATAATGACAGTGAAGGAGGGAGATTCCCTGGACCTTGGGGGACTGACACTCCGGTTCATACTTGCGCCTATGGTACACTGGCCCGAGGTAATGATGGCATACTGTCCTGAAAGAAAACTGATCTTCAGCGCCGATGCATTCGGCACTTTCGGTGCTTTGGACGCCCTGACCGACAATTGGTCGCAGGAAGCGGCCCGGTATTATTTCAATATCGTAGGCAAATATGGCCCACAGGTGCAGAACACGCTCAAGAAACTCTCCACCCTCGACATTCAGACGATATGTCCGCTACATGGCCCGATACTTACCGACAACATCGGACAGTACATCGAGCTTTACGACACATGGAGTTCCTACCGTCCGACAAAGGACGGAGTCTTCATCGCATCCGCATCAATCCACGGTAACACATTGGAAGTTGCCGAATATTTAGCCGAGAAACTACGGCAGATGGGCGTAAAAGACGTATTTGTCGCCGACCTCACCCGTCTTGATATATCGGAAGCAGTAGCAGAGGCCTTCAAGTATCCGAAAGCCGTATTCTGCGCGTCAAGTTATGACGCCGGACTCTTCACTCCTATGTATACGTTCCTACACGTGCTCGCATCGAAAGGCTACTGCAACCGTAAGGCCGCTATAGTCGAGAATGGATCCTGGGCTCCGTCCGCCGGCAAAGTGATGCGTACGATGCTATCGGAGATGAAAAACATAGACATCATGCCCGACACCCTTACCATCAGAGGTGCTTTCAAGGAGGCAGACCGCACGGCAGTTGATGCGTTCGCCTCAAAGGTCTGCGAATTCTGAAGGCATCAGCCCAATATAGATAAACACAACCAGTTTTTTTGAAATATGATAAATAAAAACGATCTTCAGGCCTTCGTAGAAGACCAGCTCAAGGATACCGAATACTTCCTTACAGACATCAAGGTCACTCCCGCAAATGAAATCACCGTGGAAATAGACAGTCAGACACCCGGAGATATCGAGGAGTGCATAAAGCTGACCCGTGCCATAGAGGATGCCTTCGACCGCGATGTCGAAGACTATGAACTTGAGGTGGGCACCGCCGGGCTCACATCTCCGCTAAAAGTTCGCCGACAATATGACAAATATATCGGACAGGATCTTGAGGTGCTTACGACCGACGGGCGCAAACTTCATGCAATGCTCCGCTCGGTATCAGACGACGGCGTAGTACTTACAACTCAGCAGAAAGTCAAGAAAGAGGGAAGCAAGAAGCCCGTGGTTGAATCAGTCGATATTAACCTTCCATTCGCATCCATCAAGCGGGCGGTCTACGACCTGAAATTCTGACATGAGGCACATGGACCTGTCTGAATGAGCATAGCCCGTAGACAACACGTATGAACTTCGCAAGGTCTTTATTAAAATTAAACAACAAAAGTTAAAATTGTTTAATTATTTCATTTTTCTCTCACAATATATCAAAGGCTGACAGGATTTTTCATCTTTTTTTTGTATCTTTGCACTGAATTCCAGAGGGGACGCTTGCGTTCTCTCTGTTTCTTTTGGAATATTGCTCGAAAATTCCTTGCATATCCCATTCGGGAATCGTCATCGTGACAGGTTTTGACCATTTCCGACACCTGAGGGAGCCCCGTGGCTTCTTCCGGCCTTTTTTATTATCATACCCTTCCACCTTGAGACTCCGGACGAGTCAGCCGTAGACTTAAGGACATAAAAAGACTAAAACGAAAACTAAATAAAATGGCTAAAAAAGTAGAGACGGTCAACAATATGGTTGACCAGTTCGCAGAGTTCAAGGAACACAAGAACATCGACAAGACAACTCTAATCAGCGTGCTTGAAGAGTCTTTCCGAAACGTCATCGCCAAGCAATTTGGTTCGGACGAGAATTTCGACGTCATCATGAATCCGGACAAAGGTGACTGCGAGATCTATCAGAACCTTGAGGTGGTGGCCGACGACGAAGTCGACAACGCTAACACCCAGATCGGCATAACCGCCGCCCGCGAGATTGACCCGGAGTGCGAGATCGGAGAAGACGTCACCAAACGCATCTACTTCGAGAAATTCGGACGCAGGGCTATCCTCACTCTCCGTCAGACACTTCAGTCAAAGATACTTGATCTTCAGAAAGATGCGGTATATTCAAAGTTCCGCGAGCTGGAAGGCGAGGTCATAGCCGGAGAGGTGCATCAGATATGGAAAAAGGAGATGCTTCTGATCGATGAGGAGCAGAACGAACTCATAATGCCTAAGGAAGAGCAGATACCGGGCGACTTCTTCCATAAGGGCGACATCGTCAGGGCAGTCGTCAAGCAGGTAGACAATCCGAGCAATCCTAAGGTAATCGTCAGCCGCACAGACGATCGCTTCCTGCGTCGGCTCTTCGAGCAGGAAGTGCCTGAGGTACACGACGGACTGATCACGATCAAGGCTGTGGCCCGCATCCCCGGCAAACGCGCTAAGATCGCCGTCGAGAGCTATGACGACAGAATCGATCCGGTTGGAGCATGCGTGGGCATCAAAGGCAGCCGCATCCATGGCATCGTACGCGAACTGCGCAACGAGAATATCGACGTGCTCAACTATACTGCCAATCCATCCCTGTTTATCCAGCGTGCTCTTTCCCCGGCAAAGATAAGCTCTATCCGCATCAATGAGGAGGAGAAAAAGGCTGAAGTGTTCCTTCACCCTGAGGAAGTATCACTTGCTATCGGAAAGGAAGGCCTCAACATCCGTCTTGCTACAATGATCACGGGATATACGATTGACGTATATCGCGATATTCAGGAGGGAGAGGAAGACATCTATCTTGACGAGTTCCGCGATGAAATTGACGGATGGGTGATCGAAACGCTCAAGGATCTTGGTCTTGGTACCGCCAAGGCTGTCCTCAATGCTTCTCCCGAGACAATTGCCCAGGCTGACCTCGAGGATGAGACTATCGAACATGTGATGGAGGTGCTCCGTGCCGAATTCGAAGACTGACCAATCCCGCCATGCCGCCAGACGCCGGCTAATTGAATTTTCATACCAAAGCCTTGTCACCTTTCGAAGACAGGCATCAACTTAAAGAAGAGCGAATGCGAACAAAATTAGGAAAAATAGCGAAAGACCTCAACGTCGGCATAGGCACCGCCGCTGAGTTGCTGCGCAAACATAACATAGAGGTGGCTGACGATCCCAACACAAGGATCGACGAGCATGCCATCGATATTCTCACCCGGGCATTCAGTACGGATAAAAACGCCAAGGTACAGGCCACAGACCAGGCTACGCAGCGTCGGGAGGATAAAAAGACCGCACGTCAGGTGCGTGAGAAAGTCACTGAAGCACGTAAGCCCATAGGACCGAAGATCGTAGGACAGATCGACCTCAAGACAGGACGGCCCATCGAGAAGTCTCAGGAACGTACACCCGAACGTCCCGCTGAGAAAGCGCCCGAAGTGAAACCTCAGGAGAAGGCCGTATCTGAGCCCCTTCCAAAACCACAGCCAGAGACCAGGCAGGAGCCGGCGCCGAAAGCAATACCGGAGGCCAAACCGGTTCCGGCTCAGGAAGTAAAGCCTCGTCAGGAAACCAAACCGGAACAGAAACCCCAGCCTAAGCCTGAAAAACCAATTGAGGCGAAGAAAGCAGAGCCGGAACATAAGAAAAAGCCGGAAGTGGAGGTCACTGAGACAAACGGAATCTACAGAGTCAAGACTGTAGCCGAGGCTCCAAAGATCAAGGTGCTCGGCACCATAGATCTTGACACACTCAATCAGACTACCCGTCCCAAGAAAAAGAGCCGTAGCGAACGCAACCGCGGAGCACAGGGTTCTGGAAACGCAACTACAGGCACAGGCAACGATCGACGTCGCCGCAACCGGATAGGTAAGGAGAAGGTAGATATCGACAAAGCTGCCGCCCACGGCACCAACCAGCGTCCTGAAAAGCAAGGCGCTAAAGGAGGGAAGAACGGACAGCTGTCAGATCCCGGCCATGATGGACGCAACCGTGGCAAAAAGGGAGGAGACCGTAAACGTGAACCGCAACGCCAGGAAATAAGTGCAGAAGACGTGCAGAAGCAGGTGAAGGAAACACTGGCACGACTCACCAACAAGCAGACAAAGAAGGCTGTAAAATGGCGCAAGGAAAAACGAGATGAATTCCACAACCGCGAGGAAGCCGCCGCTGCCGCTGCCGCTGCGGAGAGCAAGGTTCTTAAGCTTACCGAGTTTGTAACGGCGAATGACCTTGCCCAGATGATGGATGTTCCGGTCAATAACGTCATTGCCACCTGCATGAATCTCGGCGTGATGGTATCAATCAATCAGCGTCTTGACGCCGAGACCATCAATATCGTGGCGGAGGAATTCGGATTCTCGACGGAATATGTCAGCGCGGAAGTGACAAACGCAATCGCGATGGAAGAGGATTCCGAAGAGGATCTCGTGCCGCGTCCGCCGATCGTGACGGTAATGGGACACGTCGACCACGGCAAGACTTCACTTCTTGACTATATCCGCAATGCAAACGTGATCGCAGGAGAGGCCGGAGGCATTACCCAGCACATCGGCGCATATAATGTGAAGCTGTCAGACGGACGACGGATCACATTCCTCGACACACCGGGCCACGAGGCCTTTACCGCAATGCGTGCGCGTGGCGCTAAGATAACTGACCTCGCGATCATTATAGTAGCAGCCGACGACGACGTTATGCCGCAGACCATCGAGGCGATCAACCACGCCACAGCAGCCGGCGTTCCGATGGTATTCGCGATCAACAAGATCGACAAACCGACAGCAAATCCCGATAAGATCAAGGAGCAGCTCGCCGGCATGAACTACCTTGTGGAGGACTGGGGAGGTAAATATCAGAGCCAGGATATCTCCGCCAAGAAAGGTATCGGCGTAGACGAACTGATGGAGAAGGTGCTTCTTGAGGCTGAGATGCTTGACCTTAAGGCCAATCCCAACCGCCGTGCGGTAGGTTCCATCATCGAATCTTCTCTTGACAAAGGCCGCGGTTATGTAGCCACGGTCATGGTACAGAATGGTACGCTCCATGTGGGTGACGTTATCCTTGCCGGAACCCATCACGGCAAGATCAAGGCGATGTTCAACGAGCGCAACCAGCGTGTAAAAGAGGCTGGACCATCCACACCTGTATTGATCCTCGGTCTCAACGGCGCACCAGCAGCCGGCGATACATTCAACGTGCTTGAGACTGAGCAGGAGGCCCGCGAGATCGCGGCCAAGCGCGAGCAGCTTCAGCGCGAACTCGGCCTGCGCACCACGAAACGCCTCGGTCTCGAGGAACTCGGACGCCGCCGCGCGCTCAACGATTTCCACGAGCTCAACCTCGTTGTCAAGGGCGACGTGGACGGCTCTATCGAGGCTCTTTCCGACTCCCTCATCAAACTATCCACTCCCGAGATACAGGTCAACGTGCTGCATAAGGGCGTGGGAGCCATATCGGAAAGCGACGTGACTCTGGCAGCTGCTTCCGACGCAATCATCATCGGCTTCCAGGTGCGTCCTTCGGGCGCGGCCCGTAAGGAGGCAGAGAAGGAAGGTGTGGAGATCCGACTTTATTCTGTCATCTACAAGGCCATTGAGGAAGTGAAGCAGGCTATGGAAGGCCTTCTTTCCCCGGAGATCAAGGAAGAGATCACCGGTACGGCAGAAGTACTGCAGACCTATCATATCTCGAAGGTCGGCACCATCGCCGGCGCCATCGTACGCGACGGACGTATCAAGAGCCGCAGCAAGATCCGCGTGATCCGCGACGGTATTGTGGTATATACCGGCGAGCTCGGCTCGCTCAAGCGCTTCAAAGACGATGTCAAGGAAGTGGTCAGCGGCTATGACTGCGGTCTCTCTGTGGCCGGCTACAATGATATCCGCGAAGGAGACCTCATCGAAGGATACGAAGAAGTGGAAGTCAAGAAGAAACTATGAAGTATTATCTGAACCTCGGAAGCAATCTGGGCAACCGGCTGCTTCACCTCACCCGGGCTATGAAAGCTATCGGCGAGGAGTTCGGACCATATGAGACAAGCCATAAGGTGGAGTCGGACCCCTGGGGGTTCGACTCCACCAATCGTTTTGTAAACATCGGTCTCACCATTGAAAGCGACCTTGCTCCGGAAGAAGTGCTATCCAGTCTGCAAAAGATAGAGAAAGGAATTTCACGACGTGGGCATCGCCGTTGGGACGGGTCCTATAATGACCGGGAGATCGATATAGACATTATGGCCACTGATGGCGTGCCATATGAGTCACCCGCTCTTCTGATTCCACACCGCCATCTCGCCGGTCGAGACTTCTTCCTTCGTCCGCTTTCCGAACTCGCTCCTGAATGGAGACATCCCAAAACAGGACTCACAGCATCGGAAATGCTTGCAGACCTTTCCAAGCAAGCGCATCATCAAAAATAACCTTACAGAACAATGACTACGCACAACATACTTTTGAAAGACGGCAAAGTAGCTCTGAATGGGAATGATTTCGCCACAGGCGAGGCAGACGCCGAATGGGTTGAGCTACGTGCTTCCTGGGAGCGTCTCGGTGAAGAAAAATGGCAACAGGCCGCACGCGCACAGGAACTTAAGAATTTCTTTCAGTCCCATCGTTACTGCGGATATTGCGGGGGTAAAATGGAAAAGGCAACCGAAATTTCGGTAAAATGCAGAGAATGCGGACGAGAGATCTGGCCAAACCTTTCTCCTGCCATGGTGGTTCTTGTCACACGTGACAACGGGGAAGAGGCATTGCTTGTACACGCATCTAATTTCAGGCATACGGACGTGCATGCCCTTGTCGCCGGATTTGTAGAGACAGGGGAGTCTCTTGAGCAGTGTGTAGCCCGTGAAGTCAGGGAAGAAACCTCACTTGAAGTCAGGAATATCCGTTATTTGGGAAGCCAGAGCTGGCCTTTCCCAGGACAGATGATGGTTGGTTTTGCTGCAGAATATGAAAGCGGTGAGATCAGCCTCGCAGACGGGGAACTCACATCTGCGGGATGGTTTACCCGGGACTCCCATCCTCCCCTACCTTCACAGCCGTCGCTTTCGCGACGCATCATCGACCTCTGGCTGAATAATGAACTATAAAAAGAAATCCTTTGGCTTGAATGGCCAAAGGATTTTTTCTGTCGGGGTGAGGCGACTCGAACGCCCGACCTCTACGTCCCGAACGTAGCGCGCTAACCAACTGTGCTACACCCCGA
>JAIEBK010000027.1 GCA_029070945.1 Muribaculaceae bacterium | reverse complement strand
GGTTTACCTTCAATGCGTACCTCACTTTCGGAGGAAAGAAAAAGAAGGCCGTGGAGCTGGAAGACTTGGCGGGGGAAGAGAGAGAGGACTAAGCTCCGTCGAGAGTTACATGCTTTTGGAGAGGGTGAGGGTGAATTCGAGGCCGCCGGCGGGGTTGTTGCGGACAGTGATGTCGCCGCCGTGGAACTGGGCGGCGCTCTTGACGATGGCAAGGCCTATGCCGCTTCCTCCTTTCTTGCGCGAACGCCCTGACTCAATGCGGTAGAAACGGTCAAAGATGTGCTCCAGGTGCTCTTCCGGAATGCCGGTGCCGTCATCGCCGATGATGATACGGTAGCTCTTCTCATCTTCCTGCTGAAGGAAGATGGACACTGTGGAGCCTCCTGAATAAAGAATGGCGTTATTGATAAGATTGTTGAAGACAGACTCCAGAAGTGGCCCGTTGCCGAGCATCATCATAGTCTCCGGAAGGTCTATCTCAAACCCGATTCCTGCGTCTTCAGCCTTGGGGAGAAGGTTGTCGGTGACATCATCCACGATGTCGCGCAGCGACAGCAGTTCACGCTGTATGTTCTCTGCTCCTTCCTCCAGACGGTTGAGCGCCAGGATATCCTTTATCATGTTGAGCAGACGGTCAGAATTGGCCTTGCAGCGGGAAAGCAGCATGTTCAGCTGGGCGTCGGAGAGTTTGTCGCGATGCGTGAGGATCGTCTCCAGTTCGAGTGATATAGCCGACACAGGGGTCTTGAGCTCATGGTTGATATTGTTGGTCAGCTCACGTTTCAGCTTAGCCTTCTCCTCCTCTTCCTTGCGGGCGAGGGCAGCCTGACGGTCACGCTCGGCGAGAGTGCGCTGCCAGCGTACATATATGAGCACAATATTGTGGGCGATCATGCCGAGTTCGTTGCGGGGGAATACCTTGGTGTCGTAGATCTCCTCCCCTTTCTCGGCCGACTGCGCGAACTCTGAAAGGCGTTTTATGGTGCTTCCTATGCGGGAGGTGGTATACCACGATATGGCAATCAGGATTACATAGATAAGCAATGCATACCATATGAAGGAGCGGTCGATCTGCATGAACTCGGAGATGCCTACGTCATGACCAAGTGCTCCTGTGCGGGCGAAGAGATCCCCCTCCTTCAGGGCGGCGTAATAATAGAAATCATCGTCATCCACATCGTCATTATTGTGGACGGAGAAACCACGATGCGTCTCAGACTCTTCGGCCATACGTATCTCCTCGCGATCCAGCGGGTTGCCCTGCATCTCGATTCCGCTGTTGTCGTAAAGCACATTGCCGTCCTTATCGAAAATGGCAAGCTGGAGTTCCTGAATAGGAAGATCGATAGTGCGTTCCCAGAGCTCTACGTTGACTATACCTCCGTCGTAATGATCGAGGAGCTGATAGTTGAGGATTGTCAGCTGAGCATTGAGCAGTTCCTCACGGTAGCGTTGCTCACGGTTGAACTGGAAAGCGAGAAACGCCAGTTCGCAAAGCGTGAGTATCGCCACTATCATCACGAAAAGCTTGGTACTATACCGGATCTTGATGGGACGCACTTTATTTAACGATGAACGATTAACGATGAACGATGAACGATCAGTTATTAACGATGAACGATCAGTTATTGACGATTAACGATGAACGATTAACGATCAGTTATTAACGATCAATGATTAATGATCATTGATAGGCAAGTCGTGTGGGTTAGACTTTAAAGCCGTAGCCGTAGCCTGAACGGGTCACGATCAGTTTGCCGTATTTGCCGATCTTGGCACGGAGACGTGTCACGTTGACATCGACAACGCGATTGACGACAACCACCTCGTCAGACCATACCTTCTGCAGGATATCCTCACGGCTGAATATCTTGCCGGGATTGCTCATGAAAAGGGAAAGAAGCTCAAACTCCTTACGCGGCATGCGCACCGGCACTTCATCGATGGTGCATACTATCTGGTCGAGGTCAATAACGAGACCCTCCTCGCGTATGATACGCTTGGGCTTGATCTCCTCGGCCTTTACCGCGGCGGCTACCGGACCCTGTACGGGAGCTCCGGAGCCGGCTCGCTCCGTGCGACGGAGAACAGACTTGATGCGGGCAAGTATGTTGCGGATATTGTAGGGCTTGGTGACGTAGTCATCGGCCCCGAGGTTAAGGCCTGCTATCATGTCGTCGTCGGCGTTCTTGGCGGTGCAGAAGATAATGGGAATATGCGCCGTCTTGGGGTTGCGCTTCAATATTCGTGCGATCTCGAAACCCGACATCTTGCCCATCATGACGTCAAGCAGAATCAGGTCGTATTGAGTAAGGTCCATTTCAAGCGCTTCCTCGGCTGAATAAGCAGTGTCGGCTTCATAGCCTTCGATCTCGAGGTTGAGTTTAAGACCTTCGCAGAGGTCCGGTTCGTCATCGACGACAAGTATCTTGTAAATTTCCATAAACTTTTATTTAATGCACAATTCGTAATGCACACTGCATAATCCATCGACTATTTCATGATGCAGAAGGAATAATGCTTACGCACCATCCATAATTAAATGCAAAGTTAATAATAATTTTTTGGATATGCAAATATTGAGTTTTTTCGTTTTGAGTTTGGGGAGGGTGGAAGGCTCCGTTCTATGGGTATGACATGTCAAGATGCAACGGGGCGGTTGGGAAACCGCCTACCCATGGAAACGCCTACCCATAAATTGCCTATCCATAAATCACCTATCCATAGGGTCGGCGATATGATTTGAACCATTTGGGCTGCGGGGCGTTATGATGGTAAGTATTATTTGCTATAAACTATCAAAACGTCAATTAACCACAAAAGGAAAACACAATTATGAAAAGTATCTACAAAGCAATGGCACTTGGTGCTATCGGAATAAGCGCAGCCGCGATGCCCGCTCAGGGAGACGCATGCACACGTGTGATTTATGAAGGAGCTGACAGCCTCTACATCATCGGTCGCTCGCTCGACTGGAAGACACCTATCCCCACCAACCTGTATGTCTATCCCGCCGGAATCTACAAGCAGGGCTCGTCGAAACCCGACGGCATCAACTGGACATCGAAGTATGGCGCGGCATATGCCGTGGGCTACGATGGCGGAATCACGGAGGGCATGAACGAGATGGGACTTTCCGTCAATGGTCTTTTCTGTAAGGGCACCATCTACAACAATGAGGTGCGTGAGAAGAATCCTCCGATCTCTCTGGCTATGATCGTGGGCTGGATCCTTGACAACTGCGCTACCACAGGTGAGGTGAAGGAGCTCCTGACCTCTACCCCGTTCAGCATCGAGGGAGCTACATTCGACGGAGGAACAGTGTCAACACTCCACTGGGGGGTGACCGACGCAAGCGGCAGTTCAATTATATTCGAATTTGACCATGGTAACCTTAACATATATGATCCCGGCGATATCCGGGCTATGACCAACGACCCGCAGTGGCCGGCAATGACAGCGATCATCAGCTACTGGGACAAGATCGGAGGAAAGAACATGCTTCCGGGCACAGTGTCAAGTCCCGACCGTTGCGTGAGAGCAAACTATTTCGCACACCGCGTCGAAGCCACTCCCGATGCTCAGCTTGGAGCCGCGATAACGAGATCGATTCTGGTCAACAGCTGCGTGCCTTATACGTATACTGTAGAAGGTGAGCCGAACGTCAGCTCCACACAGTGGAGAAGCTATTCAAACCTGCGTGACAAGCTTTATTATTTCGATATCGTGACAAATCCGGGATATTATTATGTAGACCTCAAGAAATGCGATCTCAGCCCTAAAGGGAAGATCCTGAAGCTTGACACGTCCAACTCTTCTGATCTTATCGGTGACGTCACAAAGAAATTCGTGAAGTCGGATGGATTTAAGCCGATGTACTGATATTTTATAATTTAGAATTTTGAATTGAGAATTGAGAATTTTGATTCTAATTTAGAATTTTGAATGGGGAATTGAGAATTTGATTTTTAATTTAGAATGGGGAATGGAGAATTGAGAATTTTGAATTTATTCTAATTTTGAATTCCTGAATATAGAAAAAGAGCATCTTTCGGAGAAGGATGCTCTTTTCTTTTAGACTTAGAGGCGGTTAGGAAACCGCCTACCCATAACCGCCTCCATAACCGTCTACACATAACTGCCTATCGCCACGTATCAGTTTTTGATTGGAGAGGGAGGATAAGGATTATTTTGGTCGTCAAGAGTCATGATGGAGAGAGTCATGCATAGATTGGCGAGTACAAAGCGCCGGAGAGTGTAGATCATGCAATGCAATTCCTGGAAGGCATTAAGAGCATACTGGAGGGCTATGCGTTTTTCCGGCGTAAGCTTACTGCGTCCGTCATGCAGAAGCTCATATAGGCGCTGCGTGTTGGCATAAGACTCGTCAAGAATTACCGACATACGTTTGCGCAGCTCTCGCATCCCCCTGATGTCAGTGGTGCCGACAAGATCCAGGCAGGTATCGCAGATGTTGCATATGTCGCAGAGCAGATATTCCAGCTGCTCGTTGTAGATTTCAGGGAATGGTTCGGAAAATCGTGACGGATACTCAATGCAAACTTCAGCAAGATGGCGAATTCCGTCGTTGATTCCGAAACGGCAGTCGTTGGAGAGATGCAGCCATGCGGCAGACTCAATAAACGTTGTGCTCTCTATGGTTGCGATACACTGATCCTGAGTTTCCTTCTGGTCTTTAAGCTCCACTTTCATCTCAGCGGTTTTCCTGACACACACTTCGATTACATGGGGATTACCCTCATTGTATGCATCACTTATCCTCTTGAGCGTCTTCTTGACAAACTCAAGAAACTGCCTGTTGTTGACGAAAATATATTCAATGAAGAGATTGTATGCTTTTTCGGAATCAACGGTGTCCTTAATAGTCTGGCATATTACGGCTGTCTGGTCATTGATATACTCGCCACGGGTGTGCTTCATACGAAGCATACTGATGTTGTCATCGCCCATAAGCTCAAGAAAGAGCAGAAGGGCAATAGCTAAAACAGCTATTACAGAGAGAAGTATGACAAACCAGGTTTCCATTTCTTAGTTAAAAAATTAAATTTTTGAGGAGTTTAAGAGGTTAAGGGGAGATTTGTGATGCAAAGTAATAAATTTTATGTTACATTGATGTTACACATGGGTTGCAATTATATTAATTTACTCAACTTTCTCAAGTTAAAGTTGAGGGTTATGAGGTTAAAAGGTTATAGTTTTTAGGCTTCAGTCTTTAGTCTTCAGTCTTTAGAAATCATAAATAAAAAAGAGCATCGACCTTGCGGGTCGGTGCTCCTTCTGTATGTCAAAGCCTGAAGGCGGAGGCCGGAAGTCTCCGCTCCAAGGCTAAGCTGTATTATTCTTAGAGGATAACCTTTTCAGATTTGTTGCCTGACTTCTTGATGTAGATGCCCTTGTCGGGGTTAGCTACACGACGGCCCTGAAGGTCGAAGTATTCAGCTTTCTTATCAATTGATACAGATGTTACCGCGTTGACGTCACCCTGATTTACAGTAAGGGAGTAAGTGGCTCCAACGCCCTCGATCGATACAACACCTGTGCGTCCTTCTTCTGATGCGGCAGCTGAGAGTGTAAGCATAGTAGTACCTGTCTGGGGATTAGGATCACTAACCTCAACAGTCAGCCATTCAGGAGCTTCCATCACATACATGCCTTCTTCAAGACCTACCTTGATGTTATAGTAGAGAGCTTCGATTTCCTTTTCTACCTTGCCGCCTGCAGCAGGGATATCCACTGTATATTTGCCGTCTGTAGACTGGATGAAGGCAAAAGTGGCATCCATAGAGTACTGAGCGTATGAAAGGCTGGTCAAAGTATCGTCATCATCGCCAAAACCATACAGACCGAGGTTGTATACCAGGCAATTGTCATATAATTGTCCACCTGCAGTCACGTCAAAATTAAGATAAAGATCAGCTGGCTTGCAAACGTCATGGTTACCGACAACAAAGTAATCATTATAATTGAACGGATAGAATCCGCATACAGGTGCAACCTGCTTAATAGCATCATTACCTGCGAATCCCTCTATTGTGATTGCCACAGCAGAATCAATATATACTACATCCTCGATTTCATCACCGTCTTCGTTAAGAGGAACGTAATAGAACACCGGGGTATCAGTACCTTCCTTCGGAATAGATGCATAACCGACAGCAATAGGCATATCAGTAATGAATCCTTCCTCATCAATCGGATATATATAGCTCATAAGCTGAGTAGGAGCTGTAACATCAACCTGCATCCATATCCATCCACGTGTCATCATATAAGTGCTGGCAGGCTTAGGCTGAACTACCGTGAAGTTATTGAACTTAATATCTGTCACAGTCTGTCCGTTGAACCAAGCGCTTTCCAATGTTTTCTTCCAGGCTGAGTTGCCCTGAGTATAAACACCGTTGGCATCGAATCCCGCGCTGTTAGGACGGTAAGCGTTAGGACCACATGTATTGCCATTGCTTTTGCCGTTAAGAAGGCCGGTGTTCTGATAGAAAGTTACACCAAATTGATCATCTTCTTCTACATCACGGGGATTTACCCAATAATCCGCACCGCCTCCGCAGTATACATAATTGAGAAAAGTCTCACCAAGTACTTTTGCGCCTCCGTCATCCGGGGTAGCCATAACATAAGGAGCCTTGAAATAACCTACACCACTTTTGATGCTCAGATCAGGTGTGTTGGCAGTCTTCTCATTCCATATTGTATTATCGCCTTCCCTGACATAGTCATCAAGATCGCTATAAGTCCATTCAAAAGCGCTGAATCCAGTGCTGTAATTCAAGAAATCAACAGTACCGTAACTACTTGCAAATCCTATACCGGGATACATACGACCTGCCACATTAGGGCTGATTGACATCACATTGCTTGCCGGGAAGACATATACCTGCGTCGTTCCACCGGCTCTGGTAGCTTTCTTTGCAGCTGCTTCAGGAGCAAAAACAGCTTTTGCTAT
Organism: Muribaculaceae bacterium; assembly: GCA_029070945.1. Taxonomy (GTDB): domain Bacteria; phylum Bacteroidota; class Bacteroidia; order Bacteroidales; family Muribaculaceae; genus Lepagella. The sequence goes on along the minus strand of JAIEBK010000027.1, from coordinate 10,811 downwards.
CTCCTCACCGGCTGCCGCCTTAACAGCCTGTACTGTCTCAGCTTTCATCGGCAGAGTCTGCTGAGTCAACATGTCTTTCTGCACTGCATAAGCAGATGTTGCAACGCAGGCTGCCGAAAGGAAAAAGTAGATCTTTTTCATAAGATTAAAAAATTAATTAGAAACCGTCTTCGGCATCCCTGAATCAAGGAATGCCGAGGACAAAAGTGAATAGAATTATTTAAGTTTCATGGAGAATGACGATGAAGGATCATTGACATCAGTCATAGTCACAACATCGGGAATTATGGGATCATTAACCGTAATGGTAAAATTACCGGTCATATAATCCTTCCAGGCCTTGTATGCGGGCACCTCGCCATCATATTTAATCGAGGTGTTGTTGCCGCCGGTGATTGAAAAATGGAGCTGACTTGAGGGCAGAACATTACCCGACTCATCTTTCTCGACATCATACTCAATATAGTCACGACAGATACGGGTGCCGATTCTTGTCACAAACTGGGCTGTCATCTTACCGGCAACACTGCCGTAAGTCAGATCACAGGCACCGAGTTTATCCTTCTGAGAGAGGGCAGCCACCAGAGCGGCGTTAGCTGCGTCATACAGGGTCTTGACCTTTCCGGTGAGAGATTCCGGATCAATTGTCCAGGTAAGATCAACTCTCGTAATGTTTTCCATCGGAGATGTAGCCCTGAGGTCAACAACATTCTCACCCTGCATGGCTCCTTCTTCTGTAAAGGAAAGTGAACTCAATTCGAATGTGGTATTATCAGCTCTCTTTACCTCGATCGGCTTCATAAACCGGAAACCGTCAAGCGTAAAAATACCGTTTCCTGAGACGGTCTGCGTCACATTATCACCGTCAAGAGGATAGATAGACGGTATGCCTGTGTTCATGTTATAGACACGATAAAGCTTTCCTTCGGCGTCGGTCATCGTGAGGTCGTTGAACTTAGTCGAGAAACGGGAGGGGATGTTCTTCACATCAGCCATGTATGCCTCAACGTCGGTAGAAGGATCAAGACGGTGCAGGAATATGTTGTACATGCGCTTCTTACCGAGCAGACGCACAGTGTTACGGTCTTCAGACACTTCCATCACCTGGAATTCATAGTCACCCTCATGGCCATATCCGGTCTCGTTGATATCTCCGCTTTCTCCAGTAGGTGCGTTAGGACCTTCGATATTGGCGGGATCAGAGAATATATGGAAGAGATTATTGTAGGAATTGAACGAGAGCACAGGACCATTGTCTGCGATCATCTTCCAGAGAGATGTCTCCTGCCTGAACTCACCGCCGATCCAGATATGGTTGGCAGCGATATTAACAGATCCGTTCTTGTCAAACTTCATGACGAAGACATAACCCGGCTCTTCGGAGTTGGTGAAGTATTCCATTGTCCACAGGCCGCCGTCTTCCGTCAGGACTTCGGCATATTCCTTCTTGTACTGCTCAAGACGCTCTGCGGCCGACTGATCGAATACGGGATCGCTTTCGTTCGAGCATGCCGTCAGTGCGAGAGCCGCTAAGACAGAGAGATATATTGATTTTTTCATTTTCTTTATTTATGTTGTCGTCGTTGTCAACGTTGTCATCGTTTTCAACGAGAGTTAGTTATCACTGGATGGAATTTACTTCGTTGCGGAGGGCTTCGATGTCGAAGTCAGACTGACGGCGCTGTACGATGTTGCGCAGGTCATCGAACGATATCTTCCACTGGTCGGTAAACCAGTTGCGGGCGATAGACTGCTTCTGCATTATCACGTCATAGCCGTTGATCTTATCCTTATCCTCAACCGGGAAAATCTCGCGGGTCTCGCGCATCTTATCAAGATAAGCCTCGACTTCCTCTACGGTAGTAAGGTACTCACCCCTTTCTCCTACCATACCCATGCGATAGTTCCTGTAGGCCTTTTCCTGAGAATAGAAGAAATAATGCTTAGACTCCACATTGGAAGGATCGTCATAATAGTAATAGCAGTAGTAGTTTGCGTTCTCGTCCTCAAGCTCGCCTTCAGCCTTGTCGCTTCCGGTGGTCCAGCCTTGCTTCGACATCCAGAGTATGAGATCCATCTGCTCCTGTGTGCGGGTCAGATAGTTGGCGATAGTCTCGGCGAAGTCCTCACGCGCCTGAGATGAAGCGTAGGGAGTGATGAAGCCGAGAGAAGCCACATAGCCGGGCTGCTTGGACTGCCATGAGCTGTCGTCGTAGCGGCCAGTCGAGAGAAGATTGAAGTCGGTAGGATATGACTTTGTCTGGTGCAGGATATGGCCGAACTCGTGGTGCATAGTACGGAAATAATACTCATTGAGCATATTGATGTCATCGAGATCCATTTCGTTCACCTTGAAAAGCGTTACTTTCAGACCCCCCTCAGCAAGACCGAGGGTCTCGGTGCCTGAGTTAGGATTGTAGGCCGGAGAGCCTACAAGGTGAAGGATACGCGGGCCATAGCTTCTGATGAAGTCCTCGCCGGTCAGTTCCTTATATGAATCATACCACAGATATTTGGTAAGAAGCGCGAGATCGCGGGCGTTGTCAAAGGTAGCCGGGACAAGATTGTACTGCATATCGGCCTCGACATCCTCCATCAGATACTTGAAGTCGACGTTATATATATCGCGGAAGTTCTGATTAAGCCACTTGTCAAACTGATAGGTGTAGGAGGAGGGATCCGGCTCGTCACTCACTTCAGGGAATATCGAGGGACCGAGTTCGTCGCTGGAGCAGGCCGCCAGAAGAGGAGCGGCCATAGCTGCGATGATATATCTTGAAAATTTCATAGTCGTAAAATTTCAGTTGTCAGTTATAAGCTATCTGTTATTTCGAGCCTACCATCACAAGTGCTCCGGCGGGCTGAAGCTTTGTGTCGTCGTCAGACGGGCGCGGGTTGCGCTGCATGCCTGCGGCGATGATCTCGGCAGGAATCTGAACGGCCTTGCGCTCATCGAATATACCAAGGTGATCCACCTCGTCCTTTCCGATCTTACGATCGTATTCCAGACCGAGACGCTTGATATCAAACCAGCGCATACCTGTATGAATCATCTCGATGCGGCGGAAATGCTGGATGCACTGGAGCATCGCCATCTCTTCAGCAGATCCTATGCTCCAGTCGGAAGGACAGATCTGATCCACATTGATAGTCTTCGCAATGCCGTAGCCGGGATCATTTTCGACATAGAAACTGCGGATATTTTCAACGGAAAGATCCACAAACATATCTTCCATACCTTCGGCCGACGGGCATTCGCGACGTGCCTTCTCCCAGACAGATACATCGGCAAGAGCGCCGTTGATATCACCAAGGAAGAGTTTAGCCTCCGCACGTGTGAGGAGCACTTCCTCACCGGTGAACTCAGAGCGGGTCACGTGGGTATATCCGATACCCGCGATCTTGTCAGTGTATTCGAACTGCTCAGAGATGTTGCCTGCGAAATAGCTTCCGTATTCACTCTTGCCGTTGCTGCCGCAAGCGCCGTTAAAGCAGGGATGCATTACGAATGTACCACCCTTACCGTTTGACAGACGCCACTGGAAACGGCTCCATGCGGGAGAGGATCCGTGGATTGTAGAATTAAGAGCATCCCTTATCACGCCGAACCGGAGGCCACCGACATAATGGCGCCATGCCTGCGAATAAGTAGCGATCAGCATAAGGTTGCGGGGTTTGTCGCTACCCTGTGCGAAGAGGCCGAAATCCTTTATATAGTAGAAATCTCCGAGATTCTTGAATATCGTCGACATATAGTTGGAAGGATCCACTTCTGCTCCGCCGAAGGCATTGTTGCAATGCTCGAGACATTTGTCATACTCGCGTGTGCAGAGATAGAAGCGGGCTGCATATGCCTCTGCGGCAGACTTATTGAAGTGATACTTCGGAATCTCATACAGACCGTTGTCGATGAGAGGAAGAGCGATCTCGAGATCAGCACGTATGTTATCATATGTCTCCTTGAGTGTGCCGCGTGAATAGTTGGGCTTGACGGTTGTCTCAGGCTTCTTGATGTAAGGAATGCCGAGAAGAGTCTCGTTGACGACATCACCACGATAAGGATGGCAGAACACCTGTGCCAGAATGAAGTGACAGAAGCTTCTGATCATAAGGGCCTCCCCTTTCACAGCGCGCTGCGTGGCATCGAGAGGGCCTTCGCTTTCCCATTTTTCAAGCACCTGAAGCACTGCGTTGGCGCCGGCGATAGCATTGTAGTTGCTCTCCCATATGCTGGATGGAGAATCGCTTGAAGTATTGCTGACGCAGACCTGCCAGCGGAACATCTCCTCGTCGCCACGGTTGTAGGGAGCGAGGTTGTAGCGGAGTCCGTCAGCGTCGGGAGCGTTATTGTCCTCAATATTGTCGCTCATGATCTCGCAGGGCCATCCGTAGTTGTTCTGAGGATAGGAGGAGACGAGGAGCATACGCAGCTTCTCGGTAGAGTCGAGTTCCACGCGGGAGTCGGTCGGAGTGCCGAGGAAATCACTTCCGCAGGAAGAGAGACCGAGAGCGGCACCCAGAGCCAGAGTATATATGAATTTTTTCATTTTCGTTATACGTTAAGCGTTTTACGTTTTTACGTAGACCTTAGAAACCTACGCGGACAGTGAATGTGAACTGCTTCGGGTTAGGTGAAGCCACACCACCTGTATTGAAGAACTCGGGATCCTGACCGTTGAGCTTCTTGTCTGAATAGATCAGGAACGGGTTGGTAGCTGCAAATTTCAGCGAAGCCGTGCTGATGCGAAGCGCCTTGGTCCAGTTCTCCGGGAATTCATACTGGAGAGAAATCTCCTTCATGCGGATGAAGTCGCCCTTGGCGATACGCTCCGTAGAGTAGTTGTAGGCGTTGTATGCAAACGACAGGTAGTTGTCGTTCTGATACTGACGGAGTGAAGCGATCGTAGGCACGTTGGTATACTTCTCGTCGCCTGAAGCTACCCAGCGGTTGATGAAGTCCTTAGGCATTGCAGTCAGGTCGGAATAAGCCGATGCGAACACCGGATCGAGACGTATCTTGTTTCCGAACGCATATGTCATGAAGATGTTGAGGCTCCAGTTCTTATAATTGAATGTGTTGCCGAAACCTCCGGTGAAGGGGGGATCAACGGGACCCTCATATACAAGGTGGCCGAGTTTCTCCCATTCCTGGAAATTGATGTCGGAAGTTGTCACCTCACCGTTTTCGTTGATGAACTGCGGAATACCGTCTTCAGTCAGACCGACAAACGGAATCGAGAAGATGGCGCGTACGGGATAGCCCTGCACTGCGAAACCTGTACCCTGCACGAGATCGATCACCTGAGAGCGAGATGTGAGATCGGTGATCTTGTTCTTCGCGTAAGAGAATGTCAAGTCGGTGGTCCAGTTGAAGTCGTTGGTCATGATGTTGTGGGTAGAGAGAGTGAACTCAACACCATGAGACTCCATGGATGCGACATTCGCATATTTAAGGATCTCACCGCCTACACCCTGAGTGTAGATGCGGCCGATAAGGTCGAAGTTGTTTCGCTTATACCAGTCAGCGACGAAGTTGATGCGGTTGCCGAGGAAACCGAGGTCGACACCGACGTCAAACTCATGCTTCTTCTCGTAGGTAAGTTCTCCGTTGGCGAGCTGGCTGAGGATAAGGCCCTGTTCGTAGGCGAAAGTATCCTGCTTCCAGGGACGCGAAGGATAATAGACCGCTGAAGCGTTGGAGACGCTGGAGAGACCGGAGTCTGCAGTCAGCGAGTAAGAGAGACGGAGCTTTGCAGTAGCAAGCACCGGATTGACAAACCAGGACTCTGCGTCGGCGTTCCATGCGCCCGAGATGTTCCATGTAGGAAGCCAGCGTGACTGTGAAGAGCGGCCGAGCTTATTGGAGCCCTCATAACGGAGAGTACCGTTGATGATGTATCGGTTGTCATACATGAAGCTTGCAGTTCCGAAATATGCCATATTGCGGAAAGTGGTCGGAGTGTATGAATAATAGTTCATGTTCTCCTCGTTCTGCTGCTTGAAGAGCTTCCAGTCGGTGAATGGGATATTACCGTTCTTATAGCAGATACCCCATCCTTCGTAAGACTCTGTCACACGGTCGATACGTGAAGACTCCATGCCGACAAGGGCATTGACGCGGTATTTGCCTTGGAAGTCGCGGTTATATGTGGCAGTGGCACGGAAGTCCCACTGGTTCATTCCATAGAGAGTATGGCGGAGAATACCGCCGTTGGGGAGCACTGACACAGGAAGCGAGTTGGGATCGTCGGGGTCAGTGTAGAGATACGGGTTGGCAGCCCGGATTGTAGCGTTTTCAGGATTAACACCGGCACGGTATGCCATAGCCTGGTTGGCGTCATCCTTCACAAAATGGTTTTGCGCGGATGTGCTGCGGCGGAATGATCCGAGAGCCATGAGAGAGAGACCGGTGATCGGCTGCCATGTCACTTCACCCTGGAACTTGAGATCCATCACATTGAGGTCAATGTAGTTGTTCTCGAGTTCTTTGAAGATGTTGAAGTCAGCGTAGTTACGTGTCTGGATAGCGTTCGGATCGGTGGTACGCGCCGTATTGAGGGCATACGAATACGGGTTGATATCGAAGTTACGGTTTACCGCACCAGACACCACGTCGACCTCCTGGGAAAGCGTACCGGGCGCCTTCTGCGAGCGGTAGCTGTCTGAGGTAAGGATCTTCACCTTGAGCGTGCGGGAAAGGTTGTAGGATGCGTTTGCATTGAAAGTGTAACGCGAAACGTTGGAGGACTTATACCATCCGTCGTCGCCCATATAAGAGAACGAGGTATAGAACTGTCCTTTATCTGTACCGCCGGAGATGCTCACGGCGTGATTCATCATCACGTTATGATTGAAGAGAAGATCAAACCAGTCGGTGTTACGGAATTCCGCCTCGCGCAGGTAAGCGTTCTTGGCAGACTCGGTATTGGCGAGTCCGAACTGGCCGGTCTCGGGATTGTAGGTATTGATGAGCTTATACATAGTGCCGTATACGCCCGAGTTGGAAGAGTTGGCGAGGGAAGCGAAAGAGAGCCAGCCCTTTTCCTCCATCTCCTTGTAGATACCCATCTGTTCCTGAGAGTTGGCGATATTGAAATCGCGGTAGTTAGGCTTCAGACGATAGGTGAACTCACCGGTATAGTTGATGCTTGTATGTCCGGAACGTCCCTGCTTGGTGGTCACGACGATCACACCGGCCATCGCGCGCGCACCATAGATAGATGTGGCGGAACCGTCCTTAAGAATCTGGAACGACTCGATATCATCGGCGTTGAGGCCGGCGATAGCGGAAGCGATAAGAGTTTCGGCATTACCGGAAGAGAGGTCGTCGGAATCAAGCTCCACGTTATCTTCGAGGATGACACCGTCTACGACCCAGAGAGGCTTGTTGGTACCATAGATTGAAGTAGCACCACGCACACGGATCTTTGGAGCAGTACCGAAGGTACCGGAAACGTTCTGCACAGACACGCCGGCGGCGCGACCCTCGAGCGAGCGTGAGATATCGGCCACACCCGTGAGGTGGCTCTTCTCAGCGTCGATCTTGGTAGCAGAACCGGTGAAGAGACGGCGGTCGACAGTACCCATACCGGTCACGACAACCTCACCGAGCTGCTGTGCGTCTGATGCGAGTTCGATCTTAACCGGAGATGTGGAGGCCTTGACCTCGGCTGTCTTGTAACCGACGTATGAGACCTGGATAATAGTTTTTTCATTAGGCACGGTAATCTTGAAGTTACCATCAATGTCAGACATCACGGCGGTCTTTGGCTTACCCTTGATCGCCACCGTTGCGCCGATGGCCGGTTCACCGGGTTCGTCCTTCAGAGTGACGTTACCCGTGACCACGATATCGGCATACATACCGATAGCCATAAGCAGGCTAAGGGACAGGAGAACTAATTTCTTTTTCATTGCTCGTTCCGAAAATGGTAGTAAGATATAGCCAGACGTCCTCATTCTCAGAGTGGAATGGCCAATTTCAGTTATTGTTCGCTTTAAGTATCGGCATGCCATAAACAGCGTTTCCGACATACCAATCGAGCGCGGATTAAGACTGCGCTGCGATTTCATGATGCAAAGATACAAAAAAAGATTTGAATTACAGAATATTTCGTAAAGTTTTTTAGTTAAAAACAAATAACAATATGTTAAAAAACATACATTTTAGTAATTTTTGACAGTAAAGAATGGCAAAGTGTAACAATTAAAACATTTATTACAATTAAATACCCAGACAAAGACATCAGAATCAGGATTAACACCAAAATTTAATTGCAAAAAGACAAATCATACAAAAAAGCCGCTGAATTCTTTACGGAAAGGAAAAATGACGGGGTAACCGGTGTGCGAATTACATGACCCAGGTAAGAGCAGAATTGATAAAGCAGGATCCTTCCTTTTTCTTTTCCTGCTTTAAAAGATTCGAGAGGCGTGCTTTGAAGCACGCCTCTCGTTGTGTGATAACATGTGAGGAGTCAATTGACACTCCTGTGATGTTATTTAGCGTACTACCATGACCTTCTTACCATTGATGATATAACAGCCGGTTGCATTGACATTGTAAAGACGGATGCCCTGAAGGTTGTAGATCACGGCATTGCCTGCGGCAGCGTCAGCATTGATTTCAGATATGCGTGTTCCAGTGGGAGTAAGCTCAATGATAGGATAAGCCTCATAACCGGTTTCTGCGTTGAACTCAAGTACGCCTGAATAGTCTTCGAACCCGTCTTTGGAGATGGTATAGTCATAGGAATTTCCAAAACCACCTTTGATAGCGACGATCGCCTCACCATTGACGTTGGTGACAACAGGATCAAGACCTTCGATCTTTATTGATGCGCCTTCAACGGGTTCATCCTGTGATGACACTCGGAATGTAGCCGTGCAGACAGCCGCGTCAAGAGTGATTGATGCGTTATATACAAATTCACCATCCTTGACATCGATGGTCACCGGAGTGGTGTCATCCATTTCATAGCCGTCTTTGTAGGCTGTGAGGATATACGAACCGGCTTCAAGTGCTTTCGCAAAGCTTATGGCAGCAACTCCTTCAGCATCGGTCACAGCATCGGCGTCATTTACATTGAGGATAGATACAGTAGCATCTGAGATAGCAACACCATCAGCATCGGTTACTTTGACCGTGAGCTCAAAATAGGGGATAGTGATTGAGAAGTTACCGCTTCTGTTGGCATAATAATAGCCTTCTCCATCGCCGTAGACAAGTCCTCTTGTCGGGAAAGTGATGACATGATTGGCCAAAGTCCCGTCTTGAAGTGAGTACAGAGTTAAGTCATCACTGCCGATATTCACACCGATAGGCTGCTCGTCGATTACTACCGCCTTGGGGTTAGATGCATTTACTACAAGATAATCGTTATGACTATGCAGGAAATCTTCCCTAAGAGCCGGATGATCCTTATAGGGGTTTACGAGACAATAGACTCCGGGAGTGGTCTTGCTTTCAAGTATCTCTACGTTGTAGGCAGGAATTTTTGCCGTAATACCATAACTGGGTGCGAATGTATCATCGGAGAATACGCCCATGCCAAGCGAGGTCCAGTTGTCCGGATTAAAAATACGATTGTAAGCACAGATGCAACCAGAGCTGGCAACATTGCCGTTTGAGTCAAGAGATACAAAAAACAGCGTATACCAACCTTCTTCAGTACATGTGTAAGTATATGTACCATCATCATATGTGAATGACAGGCCGTTGGATGCTACAAAATTCAGATTATCTTGGTTTGCTGGGAATTTCCCAGATGTAAAAAAACATTTGACATTAGTAGCATCAGTTCCTTTTTCATACGAAAATCTGATTTTTCCGTTTTCCGTACATGTACCTGTCAGGTTTTCAACAGAAATTGCGTAATCTTTTGCTCCCGGAAGCAAGACAGTTATAGGTTTTGAGTTATAACAATTCTGGGGGTTAAAGTCGGGCATATATACGCCCAATGTACCTGCCGGGAAATTGATGATACCATCTCCGAAGGTGCCGGTTTCATCACCACCCCACCATTCAGAGGGAACCACAAAAACAGGACCGTCAGAATCATTCAAAGTTACACATAAATCTGTACGATAATTTTGTGAATCGGACGGTATAAGAACGACAGCTTGAGGATTAGTGGCATCAAACACCATATAATTGTCGTCATTGCTGTTATTGTAGACGCTATAAGGAGAAGTCCCGCAAGTGTATGGATTGACCAGACGATACACACCCTCGGCGGCCTCGTTCTGCTCTAACTCCACGTCCCATGTCTCGGCTTTTACATTGTAGATCGCGCAGACGATTCCGTCGGTGTACTTGGCAGTACCCACGGATTTCCATGTGTCACCAATCTCTGTGGCTCTGGTAGCCGGGGCAACTCTTTTCGGAGTATTTCGGCGCTCAAGGGAAGCTGCTGAATTAAGCCGGTTGAAGTCCCAAGCCATTGTACCGAATGAGTTTGAGGATTCGAGCATTACCGGCTCTACTTTAGCAGTAGAAAGAGGTGAATTGCAGGGTAAAGGCTGATTTACGGGTTCAGCCGAAGCAGTACGTGTCAAGACAGCACCTGAGGCTGCAGTAGCCGTCAGCGTCATCAAAACTGCCAGTCCATAGGAGTAAAATTTCTTCATAATTTAATACCTGTGAAAGCTGTTAAAAAAATAATATAATATTAACTGACCCTCTCCGATCAAAGTTTTACACAAGACGGAAAAAGCCACTGTCCCGTTTGGACATTGCAAAGTTAATAAAAAATTTCAACAAAAATAATAAAAATTAAAGAAATTTTTTCAAGAAATACAGAATTCAATTT
>JAIEBK010000026.1:5565-20906 GCA_029070945.1 Muribaculaceae bacterium | reverse complement strand
TGATGAGATAATACCACGGTAAATTCATGATGTCTACTAATTTAATAATTTCAATGCTTCTCCGATTACGTTGTCATTACCAAATATGACGCTTTCGGTTTCCTCTACGATCACATCGGGATGAATACCGACTCCGATAAATTCTGTGCCATCGGCAAGTTTTTCGTGTCGAGTACAGATTCTTCCGTAATAGCCCCAGCCTAAATCAATTATAATAGGGTTGCCTGTGCTTCCGCCGGTCGGAGTTCCGACCACTTTGCCACGTTCTGCATTTTTGAAAATATGGGTACTATTGCAAAGAAAAATGCGGCTAAGAAGCTCTCAAGGATATGAAATGTATGTTTACTCATATTGCTATCATTTTATGTCAAATTCTAAAAACGGTAACTGGCGATGGTGTCCCGTGATGTTTCAATCTCGATATTTGGTTTGTTGTATCTGAAATATGAATTTTCATATTTTCCAGTCGTTATGGAAACCCTCTTTTCCAAACTACACGAGGAATTACATAACCCAATTATAACAGAGGCTATGAAAAGAAACAGCAACCTTCGTGAGCGATTCAAATTCTTCATCATTACAATGTTTTTGATGCAAAATTACTCAACTTTAACCATACAGCCAGTACACAAAAGTGTATAATTGTATTTATGAGGTGCATTTGTACACAAAAGTGTACAGCAATTTTTGTTGATAAGGAATAAATATGTGTCAAACTTTTGAATTAATGGAAATAAATCATATAAGCTTGTAGTTGGTCGCGTAGGAGATCGCTTCGGTAATATTGCTTACTCCGAGTTTTTCATACAACCTACGGCGTGCGGTCTTTACAGAGTCTAAAGTTATATGGATCTTATCTGCAATCGCACTCATAGTCAGACCCTGGATTGAAAGGGTAATGATAGCCTTCTCCGTTTCGTTCAAAGCAGGAACGGAGCGCTTTTCCCATGTATGGCCAGACAGGTCATATTCCCAGTATTCCGACTTATCCCGGCAATGCATCGTTATGTGTCCGGCATCCGAGTGTGACGAAAGCGAAACAACAGACAGTCCGAGCCATACAGAACCGTCAGGCTGACAGCTAAGGGCGGTCAACTTATGATTGATCAGGATTTTCTCACGTCCGTTTATCAAATGGAAATCGTATGAGATTGTGTATTTCCTCTTTTCTTCCAAGGGAATATCATTAATAAACGAAAATCCGGCCCTGTTTATCTCAAGCAACATATCGACTTCATCAGCCGGAACATGATCAATATAGAACTGATAACCCTCCTCTTTTACATCGTCGGCCGACATTCCACAAAGGAAAAGAGGATTGGGCGATACATACAGGAAGTTCTTGCGAAAATAGTCAATGATATAGACGCTCTGATATGTGGTGTTGGCGAATGCCTCGGCTGTACGCACGAAATTTTCGGCAAACCCGTAGTCGGGTTCGCCATGCACAGCGTTGCCGGAATAGAAAAAGTCCTTAACTCTGCTATTACTCATAATGCGAAAAATAAAGTACATCTTACAAATTTACACACAAAAAATAAATATATACATAAAAATGACCGAAAATCGTCTCCGCGAGGTTAATTAATATTCTTAGGAATATTTTTTTCAGCAATTCATCTTTCTCAAGTAAATATAAGATCAAAAGTCAATTTTTCAAAAAATGCAACGAATATTCTGAAATTATCCAAAATTATCAATCCTTAACTCTTAATTCTCAATTATTTTTTGTAACTTTGCAAAATTGTTTGCCCCACTCAAACAGAAAAAAGACTCTGGCGTACGGAGAGTCAGAGTCCGCGCGACGGGCAGACATAGTATTTTAACAATTTTTCGGTAACATCTCAACAAAATGCAAATCAACGGTATCACAGTGAAATTCGCTGCTCCCGAGGATGCCAAATATGCCGAACTGATAGTCAAGCTGATCTACGAATCAGCTCTTCAGCGCGGTACCGGCATCGCCAAGAGGACACCCGAATATATCGCTCAGAAGATAACGAGCGGTAAAAGCGTGGTGGCCCTTCACGGCGACAGACTCGTGGGGTTCAGCTACATCGAAAGCTGGGGTCATGGAGATTTCGTTGCGACGTCCGGATTGATTGTCGACCCAGAATACCGTCATCTTGGCCTTGCCGGCGCCATCAAGACGAAAACCTTCGAGCTGGCTCGACTTCGCTTTCCGTTCGCGAAACTTTTCTCTATCACGACCTCACTTCCCGTCATGAAACTCAATTCGAGAATGGGCTACAAGCCCGTCACATTCTCGGAACTGACCGATGACGAGGAGTTCTGGCAAGGTTGCCAGGGATGCAAGAACTACGACATCCTGCAGCGTAACAACCGACGAATGTGCCTGTGCACAGGCATGCTCTTCGATCCCAAGCAACCGCTTCCCGCAGACAAAAGGGCGAATCCCTACATGATTAAGGTCAGAAACAGAATCAAACGCCTTCTGCATCTGAAGAAATGATTTTGGAGCGCAGGCTTCCCGGCCTGCATAGTGCCAGCTGCTATCAGTATGGCATATTATAAGTTTCACGAATAGAATCAAAAAAAATGACAGAAAATAATAAGAAGAAAGTGCTTCTCGCATTTTCAGGAGGTCTTGACACCTCTTTTGCAGTAAAATATCTTTCCGAGGATCTCGGATATGAAGTACACACAGCTATCGCCAATACCGGTGGTTTCTCGGAAAAGGAACTCGAGGAAATAGCCGACCGTTCAAAGCGCCTCGGAGCCGCGTCACATGCTACCCTCGACGTGACAAAAGACTATTACGACAAGAGCATCAAATACATGATTGCCGGAAACGTGCTCCGCAACGGCACCTACCCCATCTCAGTAAGCTCGGAAAGAATCTTTCAGGCAATCGCCACCATTGAATATGCGAAGAAACTCGGTGTAGACGCCATTGCTCACGGATCTACCGGAGCGGGCAATGACCAGGTACGCTTCGACCTCACATTCCAGATCCTCGCTCCCGAAATCGAGATCATCACTCCTACCCGCGACCTTACACTTACACGCGAGTATGAGATAGACTATCTCAAGAAGCACGGATATGAGGCTGACTTCAAAAAGATGGAATACTCCATCAATAAAGGACTGTGGGGAACATCCATCGGAGGAAAGGAGACGTTAAAGTCTGACCAGACACTTCCCGAAAGCGCATACCCGTCGCAGATCACCGCTACTGAACCGGAAAAACTTACCATCTCCTTCAAGGAGGGTGAAATTTCAGCCGTGAACGGCAAGGAATATACCGACAAGATCGAGGCAATCAGGGAAGTCGAGCGTATCGGCTCACGCTTCGGAATCGGACGCGACATGCATATCGGCGATACCATCATCGGCATCAAGGGGCGCGTAGGGTTCGAGGCCGCCGGTCCAATCCTCATCATCGCCGCTCACAAGATGCTCGAAAAGCATACCCTCACCAAGTGGCAGCAGTATTGGAAAGACCAGGTCGGCACGTGGTATGGCATGTTCCTGCACGAAGCACAATATCTCGAGCCGGTGATGCGCGACATAGAGAAGATGCTTGAAAGCTCACAGCGCAACGTGACAGGAACGGTAGAACTTATACTCCGCCCCTATTCATACACCCTCGTCGGTGTCGACTCACCTTTCGACCTGATGAAGACCGACTTCGGCGAATACGGCGAGGTCAACAAGGCCTGGACTGCTGACGATGTGAAGGGATTCACAAAGATCCTCGGCAACCAGATGAAGATCTACCATAACAATCAGGTCAAAAACGGAAAGGCAGAGTGAAAAGAATAGGAATAATCGGAGGCGCCGGCTACACGGCCGGCGAACTCCTCCGTCTGCTCATCAACCATCCGGAGGTGAGCATTGAGTTCGTACACTCTACCAGCAACGCAGGGAAACCGATAACAGACGTTCACGAAGGACTTCTCGGAGAAACGGACATTGTCTTTTCCGACACTCATCCTCTTGACTCTATCGACATTCTGTTTCTTTGCTCCGCCCACGGCCAGAGCGCTAAGTTCTGGGAGGAAAACGAGCGTCCGGCCAACCTTAAGGTCATTGACCTCGCACAGGATTTTCGCGACGAAAGCAACGGATATGTCTATGGTCTGCCGGAATTAAACCTTGACCGGATCGCGACCGCTGATTCCATCGCCAATCCCGGATGCTTTGCGACAGCCCTTCAGCTCTCGCTGCTTCCGCTGGCGTCAGCACATCTTCTGCCAAAGGACGGGGACATTAACATCACAGCACTCACGGGCTCGACCGGAGCAGGAGTGAAACCGGGTGCCACTACACATTTCAGCTGGCGAAACGACAACATATCCGTTTACAAACCTTTCACCCACCAGCATCTGAAAGAGATAGGAGCGACACTCTCTAAGCTTCAGCCTGACAATTCCTCCGAGATCAGTTTCATACCGATGCGTGGCGATTTCGCACGCGGAATATTCGCAGTGACTGTACTTGACTGTCCACTCTCGCCGGATGAGGCAAAAGCACTCTATAAGGATTTCTATAAGAACGCTCCTTTCACGGTAATCAGCGACAATCCCATCAACCTGAAACAGGCAGTCAACACCAACAAAGCTATAATCCACCTCGACAAGAACGGAAAGAAACTTCTCGTCACCTGCGCTATCGATAACCTTCTCAAAGGAGCATCCGGTCAGGCGGTGCAGAACATGAACATCATGCTCGGAATCGACCAGACTACCGGGCTACGTCTTAAACCCTCAGCATTCTAAGAGCATGAAACTTTTTGATGTATATTCTCTCTATGATATAGAGCCTGTGAAAGGTTCAGGAAACCATGTCTATACCGAAGACGGAACCAAATATCTTGACCTATACGGCGGACATGCAGTGATTTCTGTCGGACACGCACATCCACGCTATGTGGAGGCGGTTGCAAAACAGGTCTCCAATCTCGGATTCTACTCCAATTCAGTCATCAACTCCCTGCAGTCAAGGCTTGCTGATAAGCTCGGTAAAGCATCCGGATATGACGACTATGCACTCTTCCTCTGCAACTCGGGAGCGGAAGCGAATGAAAACGCGATGAAACTCGCGTCATTCGCAACAGGCAGAAGCAAAATCCTTGCTTTCAGCCATGCATTTCACGGAAGGACATCCGGAGCGGTCGCCGCCACTGACAATCCCAACATTCAGGCTCCATTCAACAAGACTCCCAACGTCGATTTCGTTCCGCTCAACGACATGGAAGCAGTAAAGACAGCTCTTTCATCAAAGGAGTTTGCAGCCGTCATAATCGAAGGTATTCAAGGGGTAGCAGGAATCTACGAACCGACCACTGAATTCATGCAGGCACTCGCCAAGGAATGCAAGGAGACAGGAACTCTACTTATCCTCGACGAGATCCAGTCGGGCTACGGCAGATCAGGCAAGTTCTTCGCACACCAGCATCACGATGTGAAACCCGATATCATCACATGCGCAAAGGGTATAGCCAACGGTTTTCCGATGGGTGCCGTACTTATCTCACCTGATATTGAAGCTAAGAAAGGTATGCTTGGCACGACCTTCGGAGGTAACCACCTCGCTTGTGCGGCCGCGATTGCTGTGCTTGACATCATCGAGGATGAGAAACTTGTGGAAAACGCCGCCGAGACAGGTGCTTATCTTATTGACGAATTGAAGAAGATTCCGCAGATAACCGACGTACGCGGACGCGGACTAATGATCGGTTTCGAGGTAGAAGGCTTTACCGGAGGGGAACTGCGCAAGAAACTGCTTTTCGACCATCATATATTCACAGGAGGAGCCGGAAAGATGACAGTGCGTCTGCTGCCTGCTCTAAACCTATCAAAGAAAGATGCCGATATCTTCCTCTCCGAACTGAAGAAGGCTATCATATCTTAATAACCCTATAACCCCCTACCCTTAAGTTTAGCTCGCTAAACTTAAATTATCTACAATATGAAAAAATTCACTTGTGTACAGGATATCGGACCGCTCGACAAAGCTCTTGCGGAAGCCGCCCTCATTAAGAAAGACAGATTCGCCTTTACCGGTCTTGGCCGAAACAAGACCCTCCTGATGATATTCTTCAATTCATCGCTCAGAACTCGCCTGTCAACGCAGAAGGCAGCCATGAACCTCGGCATGAACGTAATAGTGCTTGACGTGAATCAGGGAGCATGGAAACTCGAGACCGAGCGCGGCGTGATAATGGACGGGGATAAGGCAGAGCATCTTCTTGAGGCAATTCCTGTGATGGGGTGCTACTGCGACCTCATCGGCGTGCGTTCTTTCGCCGGACTAACGAACAAGAAGGATGACTATGAGGAGAAGGTGATATCCCAGTTCATAAAGTACTCCGGCAAACCGGTATTCAGCATGGAGGCGGCTACCCGCCATCCGTTGCAGAGTTTCGCCGACCTCATCACAATCGAGGAGTACAAGACAAAAGAGCGTCCGAAAGTCGTCATGACGTGGGCTCCTCATCCCAAGGCTCTCCCTCAGGCCGTTCCAAATTCGTTTGCTGAATGGATGATCGCCGCCGGTTATGATTTCGTGATCACGCATCCACATGGTTATGAGCTTGATCCTGCCTTCACAAAAGGCGCAAGGATAGAATACGACCAACGCAAGGCATTTGAGGGTGCAGATTTCATATATGCAAAAAACTGGTCGGCATATGCTGATCCGAACTACGGCAAGGTGCTTTCGACCGACAGGGATTGGACCGTGGATGCCGAGAAGATGGCTCTTACAGACAACGCTTTCTTCATGCACTGCCTTCCCGTCAGAAGAAACATGATCGTGACTGACGATGTGATAGAATCGGAAAGAAGCATTGTGATCCCGGAAGCCGCAAACCGTGAGATATCTGCTCAGGTAGTCATCAAGCGACTGCTTGAAAACATCTGAACATCATATGAATATAAAGGAAATAAACGTTGTAAAGATTGGCGGGAACGTAATCGACGATCCCGCCGCTCTTACTGAATTCATAGATATTTTCTCAAGTCTGGAAGGTCCCAAGGTTCTCGTACACGGAGGTGGAAAGGAAGCGACACGTCTGAGTAAGGCAATGGGAATCGAGACAACTATGATCGAGGGCAGACGTGTGACAGACCGTCCTACTCTCGATATTGTAGTGATGACCTATGCCGGGCTTATCAACAAAAGAATAGTATCACAGCTTCAGGCTGCCGGTTGCGATGCGCTCGGCTTCTCAGGTGCGGACGGAAACATAATAAAGGCCTCGCGCCGACGGGCAAACCCCATAGATTATGGATTTGTAGGTGATATCGAGCCAAAAGACGTAAATGACAGACTGATCAGGATTCTACTGGAAGCCGGAATCACCCCTGTAATCTGCGCGATATGTCATGACGGCAACGGAACCCTGCTCAACTGCAATGCAGACTCCGTGGCAGCGGCTGTAGCCATAGGATGTTCTCGGATAGCACCTTCAGTCCTCACATATTGTTTTGAAAAGGCGGGGGTGCTTGCCGATGTGGAAGACGACAGTTCCGTGATTCCGCTGATCACGGAGGAAAGTTTCAGACAGCTTAAGGAAAACGGAACAATTGTCAAGGGTATGATTCCAAAGCTCACTAACGCGCTCGACTCCGCGGCCAAGGGTGTTTCCGAAGTAAGAATATGCAAGGCGGAGGCATTGAATTCAGAAGCAGGAACATTCATAAGGCTCTCCTAATCAATTCCCTCATGACTCCCGACCACATATCACATCTAAGAAAACTGATTGAGACTCCGTCTTTCTCAAGAGATGAGGGTGCTACTGCCGACATATGGGAGAACTGGCTGGTTGAAAATAAAGCCGGGGATGTAGAACGGCTGCACAATAACGTGTTTGTTCTCGCTTCTAATTTCGATCCGTCCAAACCAATATTGATGCTCAACTCGCATCATGATACAGTAAAACCCTCTGCCTCTTATACCAGAGACCCTTTCAGTCCGGAAATCGAAGGTGACATACTTTATGGTCTCGGAAGCAATGACGCCGGAGGTTCCTGTGTGGCGCTCGCAATGGCCTTTCTCGCTCTAAAGGATGACGCTGACCTTCCTGTCAATCTGCTGCTTGCCATTACGGCAGCCGAAGAAGTGATGGGAGAACATGGAATGAGGGCCTTTCTTCCTCATCTCAGGGAACTTGGACTTTACCCGGATATGGCACTCGTAGGGGAACCTACCGGAATGCAACCTGCTGTTGCTGAGCGTGGTCTTCTTGTTCTTGACTGTAAGGCTAAGGGAAAAGCCGGACATGCGGCGAGAAATGAGGGAATCAACGCTCTTTACCGGGCAATCGAGGATATTGATTCCCTACGATGCTTCAGCCCGGCTAAGACAAGCGAGATTCTCGGACCCATCAAGGTAAACGTAACCATGATTCAATGCGGAACGCAACATAATGTAGTGCCTGATACATGCACCTATGTAGCCGATATCCGCACCACAGACGCATACAGTAATGAAGAGACGGTGGAGCTGCTGCGGGAATGCGTGAAGTGGAGTGAGCTTACCCCAAGATCCACACGTGTCCACGCTTCAGTAATCGACAGGAAGCATCCTCTTGTAGAAGCGGCTTTTGCCTTGGGTAAGACTCCGTTTATCTCTCCCACCACCTCCGATATGGCCCTCATGCACGATATTCCATCGTTAAAGATGGGACCCGGAGAATCCTCGCGATCACACTCTGCTGACGAATTCATCTGTATTTCCGAAATCGAAGAGGCGATACAGACATACATAAACCTCATCCGGTCATTGAAGGTATGATATTTAATGATTCAACTTACCAAAGGTAAGTTGAAGGTTATTAGGTTAAAGGGTTATAAGAAAAAACATTTCTGAATCACTCTATACAAGATCTAATATAAGCCCATAACCATTTAACCTATAAACATTAAGTTGAGCCTGCGAAACTTAAATTAATGACTTTAACACCCATAGAATATGAAATTATGGAACAAGGGCTTCGAGCCTGACAAAGCAATAGAAAAGTTCACTGTCGGACAAGACCGTGAACTTGATCTCAGACTCGCTAAATATGATGTGCAGGGCTCGATGGCTCATATAAAAATGCTTGAGTCTATCGGTCTTCTTACAAAAGAGGAGCTTGACCTGCTTATTCCTGCCCTACAGCAAATCGCCGAAGACATAGAAAACGGAGCATTCACTATTGAGGATGGAGTGGAGGACGTACACTCCCAGGTTGAATTCCTCCTGACTTCAAGACTCGGTGATGTAGGGAAAAAAATCCATTCCGGCCGCTCGCGCAACGACCAGGTGCTTGTAGACCTTAAGCTTTTCTTCCGCGATGAACTGAAGCATATTGCGGACAGCATCAAGCATCTTTTCGACCGTCTGATCGAACTCTCTGAAAAGCATAAGGACAAGCTTATGCCGGGCTACACTCATCTTCAGGTAGCTATGCCCTCCTCGTTCGGCCTCTGGTTTGGAGCATATGCGGAATCCTTCACCGATGATATGTACATGCTCACGGCCGCCTACAACATAGCTAATCAGAATCCGCTTGGCTCAGCCGCAGGATATGGCAGTTCATTCCCTCTTGACAGGGAGATGACGACAGAACTCCTGCATTTTGACAATCCTCATTATAACGTTGTCGCGGCCCAGATGAGCCGAGGGAAGACCGAGAGAGCTGTCGCCTCCGCTATCGGAGCAGTCGCCTCAACCTTAGGACATCTCGCGATGGATGTCTGCATGTGGATGTGCAATAACTTCGGTTTCATTTCTTTCCCCGACGAGCTGACCACTGGCTCAAGCATCATGCCTCACAAGAAAAATCCGGACGTTTTTGAGATCATGAGGGGCAAATGCAACCGACTCCAGTCAATCCAGAATGAAATAGCGCTCCTGACCGCCAACCTTCCGTTGGGCTACAACCGCGATCTCCAGCTAATGAAGGATATCCTCTTCCCCGCATCCTCAGAGCTTATAGAGTGTCTGGATATGGCCACCTATATGCTTGGAGAAATACGGATCAAGGACAATATTCTTGATGACAGCAGATATGACTATATCTTCACGGTAGAGGACGTGAACCGTCTCGTACTCGAAGGGATGCCTTTCAGGGACGCCTACAAGAAAATCGGCATGGAAGTGCAGAACGGTACCTACAAGCCTCACCGCGGTGTCAATCACACCCATCTTGGAAGCATAGGGAACCTCGCCAACGACCGTATAAAGGCAAAAATGGAGAATATCATGAGCCACCTCAACTGAAACAGTTCTGCGCAAACTCAGTTCATGGCAGAGTCGGGATGTAATAAAAATGGCAATATAGCTCGCTCTATTTGTGAATATTAATGTTTTTATGTAAATTTGCAGGGACAACCCTGCAAATTTATTTTTATGAGAATCAGCAACCGAATCAAACGTAACATTTCTGCCGCCTGTATGCTCATAGAAGTGTTGCTAATAGTTGTTTGTATATGGAGAGTAACCGAGAATCCATCTTCAGGAAAAACATGGGTTGACCTATGCAGCATGATCTTTCTGACATTCTGCTCATTTGATAATTTCCTATCATATAAAAAGAGAATAAGGCAAGGTATTCTATACGGCAAAGAATAAGGCCCCGTTTATATGGGGATGATACCTAAATAAAAGAGGCTGCCTTTCGACAGCCTCTTTTGTGATTCGCACAGGATTCAAACCTGTAACCTTCTGATCCGTAGTCAGATGCTCTATTCAGTTGAGCTAGCGAACCAAGTTCACCCTAAAAATCCATAATTTCTTTGTGATTCGCACAGGATTCAAACCTGTAACCTTCTGATCCGTAGTCAGATGCTCTATTCAGTTGAGCTAGCGAACCTCCTTATTTATGACCCCTCTCAGAATCACGATGCAAAATTACTGCTTTTTTTTGAATTGTGCAAATTTTCCAGCTGTTTTTTTCGTCAGAGATGCGATTTTTTCAAAAATCATATCTGACTCCGGCTTCACCAATCATATTAGGAATGGGTGGGACGGTCTTGACAATCTCAATCCATCCGCTTTTAACATGAGGCCATCGATCCCTGGCTTTCTGAGCAAATTTCATAGCGACCGTTTCAAGAAGGGCAACCCGATCAGCCATCACAGAGCGAAGCACCTCAAACACATCGGCATATGAAACGGTAGAAGCTAAATCATCCCTGTCCGCATCGAAAGAAGCCGCGTCAAGGCGCAGACGCACATTGACGCGGTATTGATTGCCGGTGACACCCTCTTCACGCATTACACCATGATTGGCAAAGAGCATCACATCGCGCAGCTGAATCTCAAACTCAGGCATCACAGACCGGAATTTTCGCTATGCGTTTTGCATGACGTCCTCCCTCAAACTCAGCCATAAGGTAGGCATCAACGATCTCACGCGCATCCTCAACAGAAATAAACCGGGCGGGAAGCACCAGGAAGTTGGCATCGTTGTGCTGACGTGCCAAGGCAGCCAGCTCCGGCAGCCAGCAGAGTGCCGCACGTATCTTCTGATGTTTGTTAAGGGTCATCTGAATTCCGTTGCCGCTTCCACACATAGCGATTCCGAAGTCGCAATCCCCGTTCTCGACAGCCTTTGCCGCCGGGTGAGCATAGTCAGCATAATCACATGAATCGGGACTGAAAGTTCCGAAATCAACGGTCTCATAACCTTTTTCCTCAACATAAGGCTTGATAATCTGCTTCAGATCATAAGCCGCATGGTCTGATGCGAATGCTATTTTCATGATATTACTGGTTTAAATATTTATGTGTTTATAATTCTTCATCCCGACTCTCATGCCATATGGCATTTGTCCGCTCAATGAAATCGAGAATCTCATCCCTGCCATGCTTTTTCTCGGAAGAAGTAAGGAAAACCGGTGGAAGTTCTTCCCACCGCTGAAGCAATTCTTTCCTGAAAAGCGCCATGTTATGATCCGCCACAGCACGACTGACCTTGTCAGCCTTGGTGAATACGATAGCTATAGGCACACCGTTCTCACCGCAGAAATCAACGAATTCAAGATCGATCTTCTGGGGTTCATGTCTCACGTCGATAAGGATGAAAAGACATGCCATCTGGCTACGTTCGAGAGCGTAGCCTTTTATCATTCGCGCAAACGAATCCCTTTGATCCTTACCGCGGGCCGCATATCCATATCCGGGAAGGTCTACTATATACCATTGGCCATTGTTTATCCTGAAATGATTTATCAGAAGTGTCTTGCCGGGCTTCTGTGATGTCTTGGCCAGAGATCCGTTGTTGGTAAGCATATTTATAAGGGATGACTTACCGACGTTGGAACGTCCGATAAAGGCATATTCCGGCACATCCGTAGCAGGGCATTGGCTCACCTTTGCGCTGCTTATCTCATATTTTGCGTTTTTTATTTCCATAGATTAAGATTTTGGTGATATATTAGAAAAACAATCCATGGATGGCTTTGATTGCCTCAACCGTATCTTTTTCATCGACAACAAATGAAGAAGTAGTGTCGGAGTTTCCTTCCGAACAAGCAAGAGGCTTTATGCCGAAACGCAAGAGAGTATTCAGGATTCTTCCATTGACACCTTTCAGATGTCTTATGCCCTCTCCTACTATCGCAATAGTGGAAAGGTTGTCTTCAAACGAGATGCATTCCAACGCTCCTTCAATAAGCTCCGGAGCAAATTCCTCATTCAGTGAACGAGTGGCTACCTGACGGTCGCCTGAAGCAATGGCAAAAGAGAACTCATTGTTTTCGCCGGGCTGGGCAAGCAGGAAGACACTTACACCGTTACGCGCCAAAGCGTTATATGCGCGTGTATTTATACTGGCGACATTCTCGGTCAGATTTCCGACAAGCCTGACAAGGCATGTGTTACGTATAGCTGTCACGCCCTTGACAGGATATTCATTTGTGCAGGAAGCATCTGATATTATCGTGCCGGGGGCCGTAGGATTAAACGTATTGAGAATCCGAATCGGTATATTCTTATGAAACACAGGATATATGGTGGGTGGATATATCACTTTGGCTCCGAACGTACAGAGTTCCATACTCTCAATGAAGGACATGGCAGGAAGGACTTTAGCATCCTTGATTATCCTTGGATCAGCCGTCATAAATCCATCCACATCAGTCCAGATGTCGAGCATATCAGCATCAAGCGCGGCGGCTATGAGAGCCGCAGTATAGTCACTGCCTCCACGTCCGAGATTTGTGATCTCACCGGTGTCTCTATCCTGAGAAATAAAGCCTCCCGTAATGTGAGGACCTTCATACATTCCGGAAAATTCCTTTTTTATAAGGTCGCGTGTAAGGACTGCATCGGCGATGTTCTTATCAAACCACTTCTCTGTCTTTATGAAATCAAGGGAATTATGAAGATGTCCGTTTCGTATGATACCGGCTACGATCGGTGCAGACATTCTTTCTCCAAGGCTGACTATCACATCAAGCGTCTTTTTCGGCAGATCACCGATCAGGGAGACACCTTCATACGTACGACGCAGTTCATCAAGAAGGGCATCGACAGCCGAAAGCGTAGCACTCTTTCGTTCAGGCCTAACAAGTTCCTCAATTATGACATGATGTCTGTCAGCGATTGCATCAGCCTCAAGACGCCAGTCTCCCCCGGATGCAGCAAGATGAGCCGTAGCTATGAGTTTATCCGTCAGTCCGCCAAGAGCAGACACTACTACGACCGTATCTGACGGCAAAGCTTCCACTATGCCTCTAACGTTTCTGAGACTATCAACGGTACCAACCGACGTACCTCCGAATTTCAATACATTCATGGTGCAAAATTACAAAAAAAATCCTTACACTACAAGTTAATTCCGCTTTGTAAACCGAGTTGAGAATATTGTATTTATTAATCCGGGTAGACGCTACATGATATACGATTTTACAGAATCAATCGTTATAATAAAAAATAACCCGCGCACGTACACTTTAAAACTGATTATTGAAAATAAATGAGTGATGTATTAATAATCATACCGACATACAACGAAATTGAGAACATTACTACGATGCTTCGCACCGTGATGCGTCTTCCCGATGGATTTGATGTGCTTGTGATCGACGACGGCTCTCCTGACGGCACTGCCGATGCCGTGAGAAAAGAGATGAAAGACTATCCCGGACGTATTCATATTGAATGCAGAACCGGAAAGCTGGGACTCGGAACAGCCTATATCCATGGTTTCAAGTGGGCCCTTGCCAGAGATTACCAATACATAATCGAAATGGATGCTGACTTCTCGCACAATCCGGAAGACCTGACACGCCTCTATCATGAATGCAAGGACAGGGAAGCAGATGTGTGTGTAGGATCGCGATACATCACCGGAGTCAATGTTGTTAATTGGCCGATGGGACGTGTGCTTATGTCTTATTTCGCATCCGCCTATGTCAGGTTCGTCACCCGTATGCCTCTTCGCGATTCCACTGCAGGATATGTATGTTATCGGAGAAGAGTGCTCGAAGCCATTGATCTTGATAAAATTGAATTCAAGGGATACGCATTCCAGATAGAGATGAAATTCAAGTCATGGAAAAAGAAATTCAAGGTGGTGGAGATTCCTATCGTCTTCGTCAACCGTCAGCTCGGCACCTCAAAGATGAACTCAAGCATATTCGGTGAAGCCGTATTCGGAGTGATATCGCTAAGATTGAAGGCCCTCTTAGGGAAATTATGAAAAACCATAACGATTAATGATACTTATATAAATCCCCGCTCAGAAGCCACAAGTCTGAGCGGGGAATTTGTTTTTTTCGCAAAAGCAAACATCAGTCACCGCGATAGTATAACTGAAGATAGCATCGGGCAATAAAATCGTGGAACCGAGCTACAAGAGCATGATCGTCACTTCCCGGGAAAACCGCATCAGGTAACCAACCTTTCTCACATATATATGCAAGCAGGTCATGAGGACATCTTCCTCTTACAGTGAGAAGCTCCATAGAATGTGATGCCGCATAGGCAGCCTCATACAAGTGATTGGAGGGAGCCTTGATGCATCGGCAGATATCGACGGCCACAAGCAGTCCTTTCACCGGATCAGCCATCAGGACAAAGTCACGACAGTCCTTAAGCTGGACGAGATGTTCCTCACCTGGTTTCCAGCCAAGGTGCTTTATCAGGAAATCATTGAAAGCGCCGTATCCTTCGATAAATGTCAGTGGTAACCCTCCTGTAGCATTAACCATCCGATTGAAAGCAGGATGCGATTCAGTCTGCTCCTTTTTTTCCTTACCGGAAGGGAGTCTGTGGCTGATAGTAAGATGGACCCATTCTCTTAGATAGAACGCCAAAGGACCGGTGGGCTGATGATTGACCGCTTCCTGCAAGGAATCGGCTATTTCCTCGTTGCTCTTGCC
>JAIEBK010000026.1:0-5465 GCA_029070945.1 Muribaculaceae bacterium | reverse complement strand
GCCAAAGGACCGGTGGGCTGATGATTGACCGCTTCCTGCAAGGAATCGGCTATTTCCTCGTTGCTCTTGCCGGCAGCCATCATTCCGGATACAATCTCATTAGCAGTAAGAGCAAACGCGGGGCGCAGAAGCCAGCTATGAAGGAAAAGCCAGCTTCCAAGCCGCAGTATCATTTCCTGATCCTCCTCGGCATAGACATCAAGCTCATGTGCAAGATGATAACCTTCCGGGACAGGAGACTCCTCATATACGCTTTCAAGAAGATCATACCAAAGGTCGGCCAACGCAATAAGATCATCCCTTAACGGATATATACACCTGTCGTCGGAATACATCGCCACGGCATACCATACAATGAATCTGACATCCTCCCGGTTAAGCTCATAATCTATGTAATCGTCAGACACGGGGAAGAACGGAACCGGAGTCCCATACAGACGGCGGCATTCATCAA
The DNA here is from genome assembly GCA_029070945.1 of Muribaculaceae bacterium. Classification (GTDB taxonomy): domain Bacteria; phylum Bacteroidota; class Bacteroidia; order Bacteroidales; family Muribaculaceae; genus Lepagella. The sequence goes on along the minus strand of JAIEBK010000026.1, from coordinate 5,011 downwards.
TAAATCCATGCCATAGGCCCGCATCTGCGATCATATCCTGATAATATCCGATAAGGCACAGGGCCGCACGCTCTATTATAGCTCTATGGAAAGAATCTATCCCGGAATTTCCCTCTACCGCTTGTATAAGCCTGACAGTCAGATCATAGTAATATCTGTCAGTTGAGGTTTCCTCCGGACAGCAAGGCTGCCCGAGGAGAAAGGATTCAAACGTCAGCATAATGCATCTGCGATATTGGCTTGCGGCACTGTAACCTGACTCCCATCTTCCATATTCCTGACAGTTGCCGTGCCTTCGGCAAGCTCGGAGTCACCGATCAGAACAACATACCTAACACCCTCGGCATTTGCAAACTGCATCTGCTTCTTCATCTTAGCACAGTCAGGATAAAGCTGAGCCGAGATTCCTGCCTCGCGCAGCTTCTTGATGCACTTCATAGCCGCTTTCGCTTCCTGCTCACCGAAATTGATGAAGAGAGCCTTCACGCTGCCGGAAATCTCCTTTGGATAAAGATCGAGAGTATTAAGGACATCATAGATTCTATCTGCACCGAAAGAAATTCCGACTCCGGAAAGACCGGATACACCGAACACTCCGGTAAGATTGTCATATCGGCCACCCCCTGTGATAGATCCGATCTCGACATCAAGAGCCTTAACCTCAATGATAGTACCTGTGTAGTAGTTAAGACCACGGGCAAGAGATACATCCAGTTCCACACCACATGAGTGACCAAGATTCTCAAATCCATCAAGAACCTCCCTCATTTCTTCTACACCCTTCATGCCGATTTCGCTTCCGGCAAGTAACGACGAGAGCCTTTCAAGTTTTTCTTCGTTGGATCCCTTAAGTTCAAGAAGCGGACGAAGTGCCGCGATAGCATTCTCGCTAAGACCTTTCTCTCTAAGTTCGGCATTCACGTTCTCTATACCGATCTTATCTATCTTATCAATAGCAACAGTTATATCGACTATCTTATCAGCCTCTCCTATTGTCTCGGCGATTCCGGTAAGAATCTTTCGGTTGTTGATGTGAATACAGGTGCGAATACCAAGCTTACCCATCACATAGTCGATAAGGGAAAGTAGCTCCACCTCATTTGTCAGAGAGTCAGAACCTACCACATCCGCATCGCACTGATAAAACTCGCGATAGCGCCCTTTCTGCGGACGGTCGGCTCGCCACACCGGCTGAATCTGGAAACGCTTGAACGGCATCTGTATATCATTTCGGTGCTGTACCACAAAGCGTGCGAAGGGAACCGTGAGGTCATAGCGAAGACCTTTCTCGCAAAGCTGATTCGTAAGTTTAGGCAGATTACGCCTTTCAAGCTCATTTGAATCAACATCTCTCATGAAGTCTCCGGAATTGAGAATCTTAAAGAGAAGCTTATCCCCTTCCTCTCCATATTTTCCCATCAAAGTGGAAAGATTCTCCATTGCCGGTGTCTCTATCTGTCGATATCCGAAAAGCCGGAACGCTTCGCGAATCGTGTCAAAAATATAGTTTCTACGTGCCATCTCCACGGGAGAGAAGTCGCGTGTTCCTTTAGGTATGCTTGGTTTCTGTGCCATAATCTATATGATGTTTTATATAATTTACATTTGGATGGATGCCATTTTTCTGAACTCTGACGGAGAATAACCGGTCAGATGCTTAAAATATTTACCGAAAAACGACTGGTTGGCAAAATTAAGTTTATTTGAGATCTCCTGGATAGTCAGCGCCGTCTCAGCAAGCATAATCTTGGCTTCCATAATGACATAATGGTCAATTAGCTCGCTGGCGGTATGTCCGGTTATATCCTTGGCTACCGCTGAAAGGTGCTTGGGAGTCACGCATAGTTTATCGGCATAAAAAGCCACGCTACGCTCACATCTGAAATTCTGGAGCACTTCAAGAATGAATCTGGACAGAATTTCCTCCTTACGTGAACGTGGTTTTTCCACACCGTCGCCTGACACCGAGTGAATCTCGATTATCTCGCAAAGCAACGCCTGAATTATACAGGCTATTTTAGTACGTTTCAAAGGGCTGTCTTTAGCCTGAAGCTTGGCCGAGATAAGTCTCATATATTCCTGGATGTCCAGTGAATCTTCTTCCGAGAGCTGAGTCACCGACTCTATAGGATTATGAATCAGCAATGGAAGCAAACCTGATATTTTAGGCATTATGGCCTCCATCATCTCGAGATTGCATCCGATGGCCATTATCCTCACCCTATCCTTCGAACTGATAGACTGAACATATTGATTGGGATTAAGTAGCATAAGGCTGTTTTTACAGAATTTATACTTCTTAACTCCGATTCCAACCTCACCGTCACCTTCCAGACACAGAGCGATAGTGACTCCGAGTACCCGAATCGGTGGTGCTCCCGTGCGGTCAAGAGCATTCTCAACTTCATAATACACTGCGTATTTCTCAGGGTTGCTGATGCCTGCTTTCCTGTTGAAATATCTCGATATATCCGATATATCAAAGGTTCTCCGTATTTCGTTGTTCTTGTCTTCAGCAGTCATATATGGCAATATTATAATTCGAAAGATAATCTTACGTTTATCTGGCGGCGCGTCAGATAATTAGGGACGGCATATTTTATGCCGTTGACATCCGTCACCCAATAATATCCGCTGACGTTTGATATGTCAAAAAGATTGAATACATCGAGTGCGACGGATATATCCTTGAAATGCCGCCAGAAATTATATGGTCTGATCCCATCCTGCTCTCCACCGACCAGTCGATAGGAAAAACCGATATCGACACGCTTGTATGCGGGAGCCCTGAAATAATCGACAGAGCGGCTGACGCGTGGCGCAGTCATTGTAAGACCGTCAGAGAAAATACCGCGAAGCGAGAATTTCAGTTTGGGAAATTTCGGAAAATAATCCGTAAAGAATAGACCGAGGGAATATCTCTGGTCGCTGGGAAGCGGTGTCTTGATTCCATCGAGCGTCTGGCTGGTATTCATCAATGAAAAGGAGATCCATGAATCAGAACCCTCTACAAACTGACCGAACAGTTTCATATCAATACCCATCACGTGTCCCTTGGAGTCATTGATTCCGGTATAGTCAATCTTCAGATTGTCATACTCATAAGAGATCAGACGCGAAAGAGCCTTGTAATAAGCTTCACCGGTAAGCTTGAACGGACGGTTCATGGCACGGAATGTAAAGTCTGAGCCGATGATGAACTGAAGGCTCTGCGGCGATTTTATGTTTCGGTTAAGCTGAATAAAACCGTTGCCAAGCTCATCAGTTATTGTCGCTCTATATTCCTTATAGAAAGGAGACTGGTAATAAAGGCCTACGGCCGCCCGGAAGGTCAGCTGATTGTTGTCGACAGGCGCGATACTGATATTTGCACGTGGCGAGACAAGAAATTCCTTGTTGAAGTCCCAATAAGAAAGCCGGAGACCTGCATTAAGGGTTATGTATAGCTTGGATGTCTCAAAATACAAGGCATCCTCGGCAAAGAGGGCGAAACGGTTGGCCTGCATATCCTGACGGGATGAAAGGTTGTAGATGAGATGAACTCCTTCAGGCTGCGTTGGAAGTGAATAACCGGCTGAATCACGCCATTCCCATTCCTTTGACCTGTCACGAAAGGCCTCGTGCTGATAAGTTAAGCCGTAAGTGATATTATTATTCTTTATTCTTGTTGTCCCGCGTAGCAGTCCCTGTATCACAGAGGCACGGAGTCGGTTGCGTGCATGCTCCATATATTTCCCTACCCCAAGTTCTCCTCCTACGGCATTATCTCCCCCAGTGCCGGCCTGATCAAGCCAGTACTCGCCTGATATATCGTAGCTGACAAGTTCATCTGTCAGGAAGCCGGAGAGTCCGAATGTGAATGAAGTAGCTCTGTTTTTCTTATAAGTGGCACTGAGGGCACCGAGATATGTCTGAAATCTATCCTTCTCATATCCATCGAAATAGACCTTGAATGATTTTGCATTCTCGGAAGTACCGAAACTCGTCTCTCTGTCTCTTGGCGTGAAATTATAGTTGTTCAGGGAAATATTCCCAAGAAAATTGAAACTCAGTTTGTCTGACGTCTTCCAAGTCATATTGGTCTGATAGTCGAAATAGCTCGGATCGTACTCACCGCGGGTCTCAAGACTGCTAAGAAGAGAATTATTCTTTTTAAACCTCAAGCCGTGAAGCATAGAGAACTTGCCGCTATTCTGACCCAACGCCAGAGAGGCACCCATAAGGCTACCCGAGACTTTAAGTTCGAATGCTTCAGGATCGCGGTAAGCAATATCAAGCACAGACGACATCTTATCGGCATATCTTGCGGGAAAACCACCGGATGAGAATTTAAGATTTCCCACCATGTCAGGATTTATTATCGAAAGGCCCTCCTGCTGGCCGCTTTTCATAAGCTGAGGACGATATATCTCCACACCATTTATGTAGACAGAATTCTCGTCATATGTACCGCCACGTACCGAGTATTGCGAAGTCATCTCGTTATTCGAGTTTACTCCTGGCATAGTAGCAATCATTGCTTCAACACTTCCGCCGCTAACGTCAGGAGACACCTTGAATGACTGAGCATCGAATGTCTGCATACCGTTGATATTGCTTCGAAATCCTTCGACCTGCACTTCGTCAAGTAGCTTTGAATCAGTGTAAAGCCTTGCATTGAGCGCGACCTCTCCCTTGGGATCAATCAAGACTCTCTCAACTGTCTTGAACCCCACACAACTAAAGACAACCTTTATCGTGTCTTTTTCAGCAACGGTAAGTGAATATTTGCCTTCCAGATCAGTGTTCGTTCCAATTGCCGTTCCCTTAATCTGTACAGTACCGAATTCTATGGGCTTATCTTCACCGTCGACCACCTTACCGAAAATGCGGACATTTTCCGCCTTCAACGGACAGATGAACAACGATAAAAAAAATAACACTAAAAATCTGAATCCATTCATACTTTAATAAACGTATGAAAAGGAAGAGTTCGTATATAAATTGGTCAATTTTTCGGATGAAGAAATAA
>JAIEBK010000025.1 GCA_029070945.1 Muribaculaceae bacterium | reverse complement strand
GGAAAGGAACGGATCGGAAACTCCATAAAGCTCAAGGGAACGGTCATTCCAAGCCGTAGAAATCTTGAACGTTCTTATCCTGACAAGGCAGGACCGATCCGTCTTTCGTCGGCGATGATCAACGCCGGCGAGGTGTCGAGGCATGAGGGCCGGCCTCTTTTCGTGGGACTTTATAATGACAGTGACCGGGCGATAGCTGTCGCATCCGAATCAGACTCATATCCTCTCGAGGCGGCCGTTACCCCGGACACGATAGAACCTTTCGGCTTTGCTTCTCTGTCGCTTATGCTTAAGGGAAGAAACATTGCTGAGAAGGAAAATGAAATTCTGTATAAGGCTTTCCTCATAGACAAGGAATCCGGCGATACAATTGTCGGCATTCCGGTAGGAGGATATATAAAAACAAACTGATCAACATAATACCTAAACACTATTCTTCATGGAACATCCTGAAAATGACGCTAAATATACAGGCCTCCGGGTAAATGCCGGAGTATCCTCCAATCCCACTGTCAATCCCTACCGAAAAGTGGTGAAGAAGAAACGCACGCTTACACCCGGTGAATATGTAGAGGGTATCCTCAAGGGGGATGTCAGCCTTCTGGGGCGCGCCGTAACGCTCATCGAGAGTACTGCCGATGCTCATCAGGCAGTCGCCCAGGAGGTGATTGAGAAATGCCTTCCATATAGTGGCAATTCACGGCGTATCGGAATTACCGGTGTGCCGGGTGCCGGAAAGTCAACCTCAATCGACGAGTTCGGCACGCATGTGATCAGGCAGGGACATAAGCTCGCTGTCCTCGCCATCGACCCAAGCAGCGAGCGCACGCGAGGCAGTATACTCGGTGACAAGACCCGCATGGAGAAGCTTTCAGTCGAGAAGGATGCCTTTATCCGGCCTTCTCCTTCCGGAGGTTCGTTAGGAGGAGTGGCTCGCAAGACCCGCGAGACGATAGTGCTATGCGAGGCTGCCGGCTATGACCGTATTTTCGTGGAGACTGTAGGCGTCGGGCAGAGCGAGACTGCCGTACACTCGATGGTGGATTTTTTCCTGCTTATTCAGGTTGCCGGTACCGGCGACGAACTTCAGGGCATCAAGCGCGGCATCATGGAGATGGCTGATGGAATCGCTATCAATAAATGCGACGGTGACAATGTAGACCGCTGCAAGCTTGCTGCACAGCAGTTCCGTACCGCCCTCATGCTCTTTCCACCCACACCGAGTAAATGGGTACCGGAAGTGGTGACCTACAGCGGATATTACGGTTATGACATCGATAAGGTGTGGGATATGATAGACCGATACTTCAAATATGTGGAGGATACAGGATTCTTCGAACGCAAGCGCAACGAGCAGGCACGTTACTGGATGACAGAGACGATAGAAGAGCAGCTCCGTACGAGATTCTATCATACACCGGGTCTGAAGGAACTGCTGGAGCAGAAGGAACTGAGGGTGCTCAACAATGAGCAGTCTTCATTCACAGCCGCAAAGGATGTGCTTGACTATTATTTTGATTCACTTCGCAAATAGTTGATGCATAGACTTATGGTCTTAATCTTGATGTTGGTGTGAGAGAATGGTCTAAAAATAAGTGGATGAAATAGTTGCCTGTGTTAAATTTTTTAACTAACTTTGCAATACTGCTTATTGTTCTTGTTCCCTAAATTCAAGAGACGGTCTATAAGTATTTTAAAGCATTTACAACTGCATGTATGGAATTGACATACTGGATATATACTGAAATGGCGGTGTTCTTTGTAGCTTTGCTGCTCATTGTCATTATCATACCGCAAATTCTTCTGATAGCTTTCCGTAAGAAGCTTTTCGATGAGGTGGGCGAACGCAAGATCCACACAGGTGTAGTACCGCGCCTTGGAGGAATCGCATTCATCCCGGCGATAATTTTCTCTATATGCTTTGTGCTTGCACTTAATGTCACATGCGGTCTCAGCGACTCTTTAACACCTTTTAAGGAGTATGGTCTGTCGATTATGTATCTGCTGTGTGCTGAGATACTTGTTTTTCTTGTCGGAATTGCCGATGACCTTGTTGGAGTCCACTATAGGACAAAATTCATATGTCAGATCCTATGTGCTGTATTCATATGCTTATCCGGTACTTATATCCATGACATGGAAGGTATTCTCTGGATCGGAGAGCTCCCAATGTGGCTTGGCTGGTGCTTATCAGTATTCTTTGTGGTCTATATCATCAACGCGATCAATCTGATTGACGGAATCGATGGCCTTGCATCAGGACTCAGTGTCATAGCGCTTTTATTCTATGGTATTGTGTTTGCTCAGGCTAATGAATGGGTACTCTCTCTGATAATATGGGCTCAGCTTGGAACTCTCGTGCCTTTCTTCTATTTCAATGTATTCGGCGATCCGGTGAAACGGAAAAAAATCTTCATGGGTGATACCGGCTCATTGACAGTGGGTGTGATAATTGCGTTCATTGCCCTTAGTATTACAAACATCAAGGTCCCGGATATATCGAAAGACTACAACCGGATTGTGCTCGCATTCTCTCCCCTTATCATCCCTGCCTTCGATGTGGTACGCGTCTATTTTCATCGTATTCGTCGACACAGGAATCCTTTCCTGCCGGATAAATGCCATATCCATCATAAGCTCCTTGCCCTTGGCCTTAGCCAAAAAGTTTCGCTATGCGCGATCCTTCTCGCCGCAGCGATATTCATGATAGTAAATGTTTTTTTGTCACCTAACATTCCAGCTACATGGTTGCTTGTTGGCGACGTGGTGGTTTGGTTATGGCTAAACATCTTGATTACAAAAGCTATACGTAAAAAGGAAGCTCGCCTCAATATTACACTCTACGACTGAGTGTTATTGTTTCATTAAAAATTAATAATTCTCTGAAAATATAATAAATGAACATAAGAACTATTTTTAAGGGTATATCCCTTTTACTCCTGACGACATGTCTGGCTACGGGTTGCTCCACCCCAAAAAACGTGGCTTATCTGCAAGGTGCGGAAAACGGTGAGATTTTCCAGATAACTGCCGCTCAGGACATGGCGATAAAGGTTCGCCCATTCGACAAACTATCGATTATTGTCACATGTAAGGATCCTCAGCTGGCCCGGATGTTCAACATGCCTGTTTTTTCAAACTCATATGTCAACACAGCCAGTCCCAATAATGCCAGTTTCAGGGATTATAATGTGGGTTATAATGAAGGCATCACCGGCTATACGGTATCACCGGAAGGTACGATAGACTTTCCTGTGTTGGGTGTGTTAAAGGTGGAAGGCATGACGCGCAGCGAACTGTGCGGTTTCATTAAGGGTGAGATCATGGGCCGGGGACTGATAAAGGATCCCCTTGTGACTGTTGAATTCCTGAATACCGGAATCTCAGTGCTCGGTGAAGTTAATCGTCCGGGAAGATACGATCTTAATGCCGACGTTATTACGCTGGTGGAGGCGCTATCCCTCGCAGGAGACATGGGTATTCAAGGTAAACGTGAAAATATCAAGGTTATACGTAAGGATGGTGACAAGGTGCAGACATATATCGTTGATATTACTGATCCTAAAGCCTTAGCTTCCTCTCCGGTATATTACTTAAGGCAGGG
>JAIEBK010000024.1 GCA_029070945.1 Muribaculaceae bacterium | reverse complement strand
AGTAATATTGCGCGACAGCGCATACGGAATGCGTGGCTCTTGCCTTGGCGAAAGCCCTCTTCCAGTTGCAGACGTTGCTTGTCTGTCAGTTGTATAGTTTTGATCTTTGCGATAGTCGTAAGTGTTAAGGTTGATACCTTTAACAGACAAACTATAACAAAAATTATGATATAAACTAATTTTCAACATCTACTTATTTGAAATCAGAGTATGATATTTAAATAAAAAGTATTATCTTTGCAATCCAAAAGTTATATAAATGAAACTTATTGAGATTAATATTCAACGAATATACGAACTGTGCACATTATATAAGGTTAAGTCTCTTGCTGTCTTTGGGTCTATCTTGACAGACAGATTTAATGAGCAGAGTGATGTAGATATGCTTGTAGACTTTGAGTCAACAGATCATGAAAGATTTGACTACGTCAGCAACTACTTTAATTTTCGTGATGCATTGGAAAGGTTGTTTAACCGAAAAGTGGATCTCATAGAAGAAAAAGGGTTACGTAACAAGTATTTTATTGCGAACGTCAATCGTACAAAACAAATTATTTATGGCTAATGATAATGTATTGGCATATCTGCAGGATATTTTAGATGCGATATCGGATGTCGAGCAATTTTTTGTAGATTATCCAAAACGTTTTGATGTTTTTGAAAAAGATTACCTTCGTCGAAGTGCCGTAGAAAGAAAAGCGGAGATTATGGGTGAAGCTATGAACAGAATCAGAAAGGCAGATCCTAATGTAATAATACCTAATGCAAGAGCTATAATTGAAACTCGAAACAGAATTATACATGCTTACGATAATGTTCAGCCAGAATTCCTATGGGGATTAGTGATTCGTCATATTCCAGAACTTAAAAATGACATACAACGTATTCTTTCTGAATATGAGGATCGTCTTTACCGAGAGAATTAATATAAATCCTTTACTTACGGAAGAGTTATTTTAGAGTATTTTCTATTGTTAAATACATTTTGCTGGTTTCCCTATAAAACCTATGACTATACGAGAGAGATTCGGTCATTTGCCGGTAGCGGAGATAGCCGATGAGGTGAACGCTTCGCTGGCAAGCCATCCGCGTCTTGTGGTGACAGCTCCTCCGGGCGCGGGTAAATCGACGCTTTTACCTCTCACTTTACTTGAAAGCATTCCTGAAGGAAAAATACTAATGCTGGAGCCTCGACGGATAGCGGCGCGACAGGTGGCCCAACGTATGGCATCCATGATCGGAGAAGAAATCGGCAACACGGTTGGATATAGGGTGCGGTTTGATACCAAAGTATCTAAAACCACCCGCATTGAAGTAATTACCGAGGGTATATTAGAACGTATGCTTATAGAGGATCCTACACTGGACGGAGTCGAAGCCGTCATATTCGATGAGTTTCATGAAAGGAGTCTCAGTTCTGATCTGACATTAGCACTTACGCGCGAGATACAGGACGTAATTCGTCCCGACCTAAAAATTCTTGTGATGTCCGCTACCATCGATGCCGAAGCACTGGCCAGAAGAATTGACGGCCGCCATCTTTATAGTACGGGAAAGTGTTTCGATGTCAAGATACTATATAATGAGGATTTTGATTTCAATGATTGTGCTCAGGCAGTCGCAAGAATAGTCAGGAAGGCTCTACGAGACCATGAGGGCAATATTTTAGCGTTTCTTCCCGGACAAGCGGAAATCCTGAAATGTCGCGACCTCCTTGCGGAAACAGCAGATGATGTGGAAATCCTCACATTGTACGGTATGTTACCCCAGGAACAACAGCAGCGTGTCATGACGCCGGCAGGAGAGAGACGTCGGGTGGTACTCGCCTCCCCTATTGCGGAGACATCGCTCACTATTGATGGAATATCTGTCGTTGTTGACTCCGGACTATACAGAACTCCGGTTTTTGAACCATCCACAGGACTCTCACGGCTCACTACATCAAGGATATCTATGGACATGGCGGCTCAGAGGTCAGGACGCGCCGGACGTCTGATGGCAGGCACATGCTACCGACTCTGGACAAAAGCCACCGAGTCAAGAATGAAGGAATGCCGTCAACCTGAAATAGAATCGTCAGATCTCTCCTCTATGATGCTGACTACAGCAGCCTGGGGGGAGGCGGATCCGCTGAGACTGCCGTGGGTCACATCTCCCCCGGCGGGACACTTAAAGAATGCAGGAAAACTGCTACGATTATTGGGAGCAATCGATGATGCGGGTCATCTAACCGAAAAAGGAAAACGAATAGCAGAGTTACCATGTCATCCTCGAATAGCCAGCATGCTGACGGAAGCCGGAGAGAAGAAAGGGATAGCATGCGATATCGCCGCGCTCCTTGAAGAAAAAGATCCTTGTCGCGATGAATCGGACGCTGATATTTCTACAAGAATTGCTTTATTAGGACAATACCGCAGTGGTAGAATGCTGAATCAATGGAAGAGAATTGAAAATATTTCGTCACAGTATCGAAAACTTGTCAAAGCTTCAAGTTATTCAGGGAATCCGGCTCCAGAAGATATCGGCGAGTTGATAGCCTCGGCATACCCGGAGAGGATAGCTATGCGTGACGATAAAGGCCATTACCGACTGGCAGCGGGAGGCAACATGGTTTCCCTGCATCCATCGGATGATCTTGCGCGACATGAGTTTCTTGCAGTGGCGTCAATGGGATCCCGCATATTTCTCGCCGCCCCTGTAGACAGGGATTTTGTGATGTCGCAAGGGAAATGGACAGAATGCGTCATGTGGAACAGTCGTGAGGGAAAGGCTATAGCTCGGGAAGAATTACGTTTAGGACTTCTCACACTCGCATCACGGCCTGTAAATGGAGATGCCCACGCTTTGATTGCATCCGCTATCGCAGCAGCTGCTCCAAAGGAAGGGCTCTCGATGTTTGATTTTAATGATGATGTGCTGGGACTGCAGCTAAGGATCGCTGTGACCGCGTTATGGCATCCTGAACTGGAATTGCCGGATGTCACTACCGAGACAGTTCTTGCATCTGCCGGAGAATGGCTCCCGATGTATATAGGAAATGCATCCACAGTGCAGGAACTTCGAAAAATAGACATGAGGAATGTAATTTTCGGTTTTCTTAGCTATGAACAGCAACAGGCACTTGATAGAATAGCACCTACACACATAAAACTGTCTTCGGGCCGTAATGCACGTATACATTACCGTCGCGGAGCGGAAGCACCGGTAGTCAGCGCGCGTCTGCAGGATTGCTTCGGCATGATGCAGACACCGCGTGTTGATGAAGGGAGGCGTCCGGTCCTGATGGAACTGCTTTCACCCGGATTCAAGCCAGTGCAACTTACACAGGATATGGAGGGCTTCTGGCGTGAGACATATTTCGAGGTACGGAAGGAATTGCGGCGACGATACCCCAAACACCGCTGGCCGGAAGATCCTCTAAAAAATCCGTATACTGACTTGAAACATGATGAAAAACGATAAGTCTGAATCAGAGTCCGCTACCAGACAGCATACAATGGTATCCTGGAATCCATGGCACGGATGTCATAAGATAAGCGAAGGCTGCCGTCATTGCTACGTCTATCGGGAGGACGCCGCATTCGGCACAGCTACCCCATCGAATGAAGTAAGGCGTACCGCATCATTTTCTTTGCCGGTCAAGCGCGACAGAAAAGGGAAACTTAAGTACCCTGCCGGAACGATGTTCGCTTTATGTTTCACATCTGACCTCCTTATAGAAGAAGCCGACGAATGGCGTAAGGATATCTGGAAGATAATTCGTGAACGCAGCGACTGCCGCTTCTTTTTCTTTACAAAACGTATTACAAGATTAAGAGAATGTCTGCCTGATGACTGGGGAGAAGGGTATGATAATGTGGCGATAGGATGCACGGTAGAGAATCAGGACAGGGCTGACGCCCGAATGCCCGTCTTTCTTTCTCTTCCCATACGGCATCGACTTGTAATCGTCGCGCCGATGCTGGAGAAGATCAATCTGAAGCGTTATCTTGATTCCTCACTCATAGAAGAAGTCTCGGTGGGAGGAGAATCGGGGAAATATGCACGGACGCTTGATTTTGACTGGGTGCTTGACATGCACGACCAATGTGTAAACGCTGATATTCCGTTCTGTTTTCATCAGACCGGCAGCTATCTTCTGAAGAACGGACGCATATACAGTATACCCCGCGCATTCCAGCACTCACAGGCACGTAAGGCGGGGCTGAATACAAACGAAGACTATAAGAAAGGAATCAGGTAGGTTTGTCGCATTACGCGTCCCAGCTCAGCGTCTCTCCGAAATATCTTTCGGACACCATAAAACGAGTGACCGGAACAAGCAGCTACACATATATAAACAATGCGGCTACATCAATCGAAGGTAATTATATACAAAGTTTTTTCATGTTTACTCTGTTTTATTACTATAACGCGAAATATCAATGAAAGAACTTGTACAGATTACGGCAATACTTTCACGATTCAACACATTCTTAATGCAATTTTACTGAAATAAAGGGAATCTCACGCAGTGGGACAGGGGGCATGTAAGAGGCTTGGTTTTGTCAATCAATAAGCTAATTTCGGAATAATGATATTCATATCTTCAGGGAAAGATATGGTGCGGTCTGCGATTTCTCTTGCTCCGTGAGGCCAGCTGTAATTAAACCGTATCAAAGTTGCCTCTCGGTCGGTATAGACAATTCGCTCAAACGGATAGCGGATAATTCCGGGAGTATTCATACCTACTCCTAATTCAAGCAAGACCATACGAGAACCGAGGTGTCTGTTTACAAAGTCTTCATATCGCTCCGCAGCCTGATGCCAATGTTCATCCTCTACGAAAAACCTGTTGATCCTGAGGTTGACGTCCATAGTGCCTCCGCATACCGGACAGACAGGCACATACTTCGGATCTACCGTCATGCCATGCGCATGGACATTGATTTCCCTGACAGTCTCGGTATCGTCATAAGTCTTGTCATGACATGCCACCGAGCACTGCATCCTACCATAATCACCCTGCACTTCAAAAAGACGGTCAGTCGGAAATCCTGCTTTTCTGAACTGCTCGTCTACATTTGTCGTGATCACAAAATAGTTCTTTCCTTCCACCAGACGTAAAAGGTCTTTGTATAATGGCATGCCGTCACGGCTCAGAAGGGTAAAACGGATATGGCGAGCCCAGCGAGTCCAACGTTCCTCCTCCGTCGGGAAATCATAAAAGCCGGAGGAATACAGATCCTTGAAGCCATATTTCTTAATGTAGTCGGCAAACTCCTTCCTGAATTCGGGCCCAGCATAATCAATTCCTGCTGCTGCAGACAGTCCTGCTCCAGCACCGATAAGAACAGCATCGGCTTCCATTATCTTTTGGCGGGCTTCATTTATTCTTTCATTCAAGGTCTTTTCGCTCATAATTCAGCAATCGTTTGTAAATAGCGTAATCCACATCCTTAAAGACATTAAACACCACCGTGTCTATCGTTGAGTCAGCGTGTTCCCTAAAATATCTGTCTACGGTTTTCAACGCTACTTCCGCAGCATCCCTGTTGGGATAATGGAACTCACCGGTAGATATGCAGCAGAATGCTATTGAGTTCAGTCCGTTGGTCTCAGCACATTCAAGGCAGCTTCGGTAGCATGATTCAAGTAATTGTCTGTCTTTCTGTGTGGGTTCTACTGTATAAACAATAGGGCCGACCGTATGAATCACATATTTTGAAGGGAGGTTAAATGCCGGAGTAATCTCAGCCTTTCCAGTCGGCTCAGGAATACCGCTTCGCTCCATGAGTTCGTTACATGCCAGTCGAAGCTGCACCCCGGCAGCCGAATGTATCGCGTTATCGATACATCCGTGCAAGGGAACGAAACAGCCAAGCATACGGGAGTTTGCCGCATTTACGATTGCATCGGCATTAAGGTGTGTAATGTCTCCCTGCCATAAAACGTATTTTCCTTTCCGAGGCAGGGTGTTTATATCGACAACACCTTTCTCCGCAAGATGCTCCTGCAGTTCCTCATCCTGCAGATTTAGCCATTCACTGTCGATAGGATTGGGAGAACGGACATTCATCAATGCTCTGAAAAGCTTTTGCTTTTCAGAGAAAGCGACCGGAATAGACAGATTAGAATATTCCGGCCTTTCTTCTTTCAGTCCTTCTATCAGTTTGTTTAGACGCTCTTCTCTTGTCATAGGTCGTAGTGTTCAAGTTTCGGCGGACGTGGGGTGAGGTCATAATAATCGATTGTCTTAACATCAAGGCTACAGTATACCATCGCATCATAGCTCGGATAAAGGTCGGAAAGGATGGAGTTAGTATCGTAAATTTCTTTTTGAATATCTACCGGAACATCAAATTCCACATTTCCGCTCATCCTCACTGATATGTTTCCCTTCATGCCGAGAATCTCGACAGCGGGATTTTCCTGAAGTTGACGGTAGACTTCCTTTCGTGGAGAGGTAGCGAAATAGAGGGTATGCCCCTTAATGAGCATCACCTGAAAGACGCGCAGATTGGGACGGTTGTTCTCAACCGTCCCGAATGCAACGTCTTTGTTTTCCCTTAAGAAATCAAAGGCTTTTTCCATAATTAGTTACTTTTTGTTATCTTTGTAATTAAAACAAGTATAAACAAGATATGGTTCTTATCGATTCTGCTGAAAGCCAGTAACATCAATGTTACTCTTGGTCATATTCAAAGCGTTTTGTAACTAAAAAAATTTCTAAAAAAAATGAAGAGATCTTCACTCATTAATGCTTTTGATCCGAAATGCCCGATCCGAAATATACTTGCCCGCTTCTCAGAGAAGTGGGGACTGCTCGTGATATATACCCTCACCCTGAAACCCAAGACACGTTTCAATGAGCTGAGAAAAGAAATCCCGGATATCTCCGCCCGAATGCTGAGTGCGACATTGAACACACTTGTGGCTGATGGACTGGTGGAACGGCACTCCTATAACACCGTTCCTCCTACTGTGGAATATTCCCTCAGTCAGATAGGGCTGACATTGGTTCCGTATTTGGAAAGTCTTATTGGATGGGCAAAGGAATATGGTGCCGACATTATGGCTCACCGTCTTAATCCGCAATCCAAATAAAAGTGGATACACCCAATATCTTTAATTTTTGTGATTTTGCAAGAAGGGAATATTGAAAATATTATTATACGAACTGAGACTAAGAGTGATTTCAAATAAATTCACTCATTGATTAAATGTGCAGCGTGGCAAAGCATTCCGACGGCAATAAGCAGGTTCTGGTATATAGAATAAGGTATCTATTGCACATGCTCCTGGCAGGCAATATTCCATGTGTCGCCGTGCGTCCACGTGCCTACCTTGGAAAACGACACCGGCTGATATACTCCGTGTCGATAACACCGAGCATACCCAGCCAATTCTTTTTATGACTATCCCGGCATAGCCGAATGACGGCATACACGCCAAAGACATCGAGGTTTGCCTATGTCTGCACTTTAATGTCTTTCGCGTCAATGCATGTCAAGATTACTCTTGCATAATCTCTGATGTAGGGATGCAGGTAATCCCCATATTTTTCATGTCAAACATATTGGCTTTGGCGACTTCTTCGGTCATGGCTGAGCAACAATCCGTAACAATTATCGTGTTGTAGTCTCGACTCATTGCATCAACCGCTGTTGTACGTATACAGTTAGGGTATTGTGTGCCTGTGATATAGATATTCTTCACTCCCAATCCACGAAGGACTATCTCCAGATCCGTACCCATAAAACAGCTGAACCTCTGTTTGGTAATTTTAATATCTCCTCTTTGTGGAGCTATCTCATCGGGCATCTCCGAACCCATGGATCCTGGCAATAAGTATGGATGCCCTTCCTCAAAGAAATGACGTCTGAACATATCCGCATCTATTCCGGACACACGATGGATGCGGTAAACATAGATCACTGCCCAGTCATTCGCTCGTCCGAATTCGAGAAATTTCTTTATCGTTGATATCGTTGCAAAAGCATTTGCATTGAATACCGGCGCATCAGGTGTCAACCATTCCTTCTGCATATCTATTACTAATATTGCATTCTCTGCCTGCGTCAGCATTCCGTCAATTTTACTTCCCATGATTATTCAGTATTTTCCGTTCAAAGTTTTTGCTTGTTCCACTAAACGTATGCCCATGTCATAACAATTTTTCTCATCTTCCGGGAAAA
>JAIEBK010000023.1 GCA_029070945.1 Muribaculaceae bacterium | reverse complement strand
TCTTAACTTTTAACTCTTAGCCCTTAACTCTTAACCCTTTACTTTGAATCCCATTTCCCTGAGGATGCGGATGACGTCGGGTTTGCGGTCTCCCTGTATGAGGATCTCACCTCCGCGTGAACTGCCCCCGGTGCCGAGTTTCTTACGCAGGGTGCGGGCGATCTCATCGATTTCATCGTCGGATATATCGAACCCCTCTACTATCGTGGCGGTTTTTCCACCGCGACCCTTCTTCTCGATCAGGACGTGGAGTGGGGATTTCTGTCCGGTAACTTCTGACCGGTTTCCCGGTACGATGCTATCTTCGGAGGTGGCGTCAGGGGTTTCACCTTCGGGGAGTCCTGAGAGGGATGCGAGCGCGTCTTTCCAATCCATAATGATAGTTTATATAGTAATTGAATTATGCATTATGAATTATGCATCGGCTCAGAGCTTCTCCCTTATCTCCTTGACGCTCATGCAGCGTGCTGTAAGCTCGCCGTTGGCGTTGTAGATGAAGAAAGTCGGCAGCTGGCCTACGTTGTACTGTAGGAAAACCTTATCCTGTCCGGCCGATGGATCGAGAACAGTGATCCAGGGGAGGTTTGCGGCAGCCTCGCGCCAGCCATACTGGTCGCGGTCGGGGCTGACATTATAGATATCCACTTTTCCTACCTTGTAAAGCTCGGCAAGCTGGCGGTTGATCTCGGGTGTGGCTCCGTCGCGCATGAGGGTGAACGCTACTACTACAGGTTTTCCTTTTCCCACCATATCGGTAAGCTTCTGTTCCTTGCCGTTCTCATCATTGAGCGCTATTTCAAGCACTTTGATTTCCTGTGCGTCGATGACTGTATGAATACCCTTTTGGTCGTTGTGGTGACGCTGTGCAGCACGGGCAAGGTTAAGGAGGAAAGGCGTGTGGGCGTCATCGGGACGGTATTGCTGGAAGTTGTTGGCTACTGCTACTATATAACGGAAGTCTTCTGTCGAAGGATCGAAGAGAGCACGGTCTCCGACAGTCTTCGTGAGAATATAGTAAGACATCACATTTCCGCGGCCATCGTGGATGTAATTATTATAAATATGCTTTTTGAAATTCTTGAGGGAGTCGGCATTGTCGAAGTATGGCGCAAACGCTATGAGATCTTTCTCGAACTGTGCCATGCGGGAGGCCTGCTCTGTGCCGCTGACATTGAAGTCATGTCCGAAATTCTGTTTAGAGCTTGTTACGGTCAGGGTCTCCGTAGAGTCTACAGGGAGGTAGATGAATTTATCATCGAGCGAGAGGCGGAAGATTTCCGGTCCGCTTTGCTGAGGCTGGGAGAATGAGAACTTTCCTTTGCTATCGGTGCGTGTGGAGTCTACAATGGTCCAGTAGCCGGAGAAGTCAGCCTTCTCGAGAAGAATCTTGTCTCCGTCACTGCCGGCGAGTTCACCATTGATCTTGAAACCTTTCTCGCCGCATCCTCCGGCGATCGCTATGGCGGCTACGGATGCGGCCGCCGCTATGTATCTTGCTATCTTGTTCATGCTTCAATCAATTCATAATGCATAATTCATAATGCACAATTGCGAAATAATTGCAAAGTTAATGAAAAGTGAGCGTAAAAGCAATTATCTGTCCGATAAAATTCAATTGATGAAAAAAATCAGGACTCACATCTTCGTGAGTCCTGATAAATCTTATCAAAAATGTCTTAAATCGCAAATTGAGGAAACGCGGACGCACGAGCCGTGCGTCCCTACAAGGGCGATTGCGAATTTAAAATTAGTCTGATAGGTCTTTTGCTTTCTGAGCAGCTGCCTCGGCAGCCTTGGAAGCGAATTCCGAAACCTTTCCTAAAGCCTGAGCGGCAAAATCGCTAAGCTTATCTTTCGCCTGATCCACCTTGTCGCCAAGTGCGTCTTTGGCATCGGAAAATTTATCCTGAAGATTTTCCTTAAGGTCGGATGCTTTGTCCTGTGCCTGAGCCGCAGCTGCCTGCGCGGCTGCCTTTGCATCGGCAAGTTTGTCTGCAGCTGCCGCTTTTGCGTCGGCTATTGCGTCTGTGGTCGCAGCCTTAGCCGCAGCCAATTTATCGGCCGCCATATCCTTTGCGGCCGCCATTCCTGACTCCGCAGCTATCTTTGCTGATTCAGTTGAAATTTCCGCCGCTGTTTTTGATACCTGTGCCGCGGCCTGTGCCTGTGCCATTTTCAAATTGTTTTCCATAGTTTTTTCAGTTTAAAGTGTTTAAATAGTTTAAGGGGTTTAAATAGTTTATTTGGTTTAGGCTATTTTTAGGGCGGACGCACGGGCCGTGCGTCCCTACTTATTTGAAACGCTCATATCCGCTTTTCGGTTCAATTCCGGATCGCGTCCAATTATGCATTATGAATTCTCTGGAGAGCTTCTCTCGTTGCCTCATGAGTGTTGAAGGCGGTCAGACGCAGATAGCCTTCACCCTCCGCTCCGAAGCCGGATCCGGGAGTACCGACTATGCCGTGAGTCTTAAGCAGAAAGTCGAAGAATTCCCATGAAGTCATTCCGTCGGGAGTCCTTAGCCATATGTAAGGGGAGTCGATGCCTCCGGCTATCTCGTATCCTGCCCCGGAAAGAGCCTCGCGCATCATGCATGCGTTTCCCATGTAATATTCCACCGTCTCCATAATCTGCTTCCGGCCTTCAGGAGAATATACGGCTTCCGCCGCGCGTTGTGAGATATAGGATGCACCGTTGAACTTGGTACACTGCCGACGGTTCCAGAGACGGTTGAGACTGACCTCGTTTCCATTTGAATCCTTACCTTTCAAAGCGAACGGAACCACGGTATATCCGCAACGAATTCCCGTGAAACCTGCGGTTTTTGAGAAACTGCGGAACTCCACGGCAACATCCTTCGCTCCTTCTATCTCATAGATGCTGTGGGGCACATCGGAGCTGTGGATGTAAGCCTCATAGGCGGAATCAAAGAGTATGAGGCATCCGTTTTCGCGGGCATATTCCACCCATTTGCGTAGTTCGTCGCGGGTCATTGCCGTGCCTGTCGGGTTGTTGGGACTGCAGAGATAGATCACGTCGGGGCATTGCTCCGGCAACTGCGGCACATATCCGTTGGCCTTGTTCACCGGAATGTAAATGATTCCATCATGGTGTTCTCCATTGCGTTTTCCGCCACGTCCGCCCATCACGTTTGTGTCGACATATACAGGATATACGGGATCTGTCACCGCCACCGTAAGATCCTGAGCAAGGATATCGAAGAAATTTCCGAGGTCACTTTTAGCTCCGTCGCCGATAAAGATCTCTTCCGGCCTTATGTCGATGCCTCGGCGTCCATAGTCATAATCGGCTATTTTATCACGCAGGAATGAGTAACCTTGTTCAGGTCCGTAACCATGAAAGGTTTCTGTTTTCGATTCATCCTCGACAGCTCGGTACATGGCCTCGATGGCGGCCTTACAGAGCGGACGCGTCACGTCGCCGATTCCCATGCGTATTACCTTAACTTCTGGATTGGCGTCCTGGAAATCCTTTACGCGCCGGGCTACTTCTGAAAAAAGGTATGACTCGGGGAGGAGGAGGAAGTTATCATTTATTCTTAAATTCATAATTCATTCTTTTCAATGCATAATGCATAATCATCCCATAATCGGATTTTCTCTGCATCATACTCTAATTGATTGATCATTGAATATACCCTTCGAAGACCGTGGTGGCGGGGCCTGTCATGAGCACGTGGCCGCGGTCATCGAGCGCTATGCGGAGGTCACCGCCGCGCAGATGCACAGTGATATCCCGTCCGGTCAGTCCTTTGGCGATTGCGGCTACCGCAGTGGCACAGGCTCCAGTGCCGCAGGCCATGGTCTCGCCGCTACCTCGTTCCCATACACGCATCTCCACCTCATCCTTACCTATGATGCGGGCGAACTCAATGTTGGAACGGTCGGGAAAACGACTGTGTTTTTCAGCTAAAGGACCTTTGACGAGCACTTTATCATCGGTAGGAGTCTCATCCGAGTAGCATACGAAATGAGGGTTTCCCATTGATACGATGCTTCCCGTGAGCATGGAGCCGTCGGGAAGTACGATCGTTTCCTCAAGAGTCTCTATTTCCGGCTTACCCATGTCTACTGTGACCCAGGTCTCCTCGTCGCCGGGTCTTGCGTCTGTATCGATATCGATCACTTTTACTCCTGAAAGAGAATCGATCAGAAGGTGGTGCTTGTCGGTCAATCCTTTATCGAAGACGTATTTGGCCACGCAGCGTATACCATTGCCGCACATCATTCCCTCCGAACCGTCGGCATTGAATATGCGCATCAGGAAGTCTGCTTTATCGGAAGAGCAGATGAGTATTATTCCGTCGCCTCCGACGCCTTTGTGTCGGTCGCTGAGCCGGACGGCCATATCTTTGATATTGTCAGGCACTCCGTTGCGGCAATCAATGTAGACGTAGTCGTTGCCGCATCCGTGCATTTTCGTGAATTTCATTTTTACCTGTTTGATTTATCTTAGACCAATCTGCATATAACTCACGCTTTAAGCATGCGAGAATTTGAGAAGAACCCATCGAATGATAGATCCTCATCTAATTCAGGCCAATGGATGCCATAGTATGATAAGGTATAGCCTTCTATGGCTTTTCTGTCAGCATTACGGAGTCGGGAATAATCTGCAAGATGTTCGCAGCCGATCTGTCCGGTTTTGGTTTCTATCCAGATAGCTTCGTTATCGATCCAGATTTTATGAATATCCGTTCTATCCATGTTTATTTCATTACTTAGGTGTATTCCCGAAATTCTCTTTCCAGCGCTGCTCTATCACTTCCTGATTCTCCTCGATTATGGATTCGATCATTCGCAGCTCGTTCTTTTTAAATCCATGATTATAGACCAATTCAGGACCGTAAATATTATACTTGGCCTCAGCATCGCCTTTGCTGACATGAATATGTACCGGATCGTGTTCGTTTGACCAGAAAAAGAACCGATATCCAAAAAGATAGAACAGAGTAGGCATGTTATGTCTTATTTATGTTTGATACAAAAGTACTAAAAAGATTTGAATTGTCCAAACAAATGACCCGGAATAAAAACACCATACTCCATATTAACCTTTTAACCGGATAACCTCATAACCATCAACTTTCACTTGCGAAAGTTGAG
>JAIEBK010000022.1 GCA_029070945.1 Muribaculaceae bacterium | reverse complement strand
TCTTCTCTAAGGAAGCGAGATGTCGGAGTGTCAAGGAGAGACATCTCTTCCGGAGTGCCGCAGGCTACAAGCTGTCCACCTGCCTTTCCTCCTTCCGGACCCATCTCGATGAGCCAGTCGGCAGATTTGATCACGTCAAGGTTGTGCTCAATCACTACCATAGTGTTGCCCTTATCTACAAGCTTGTTGATGACTCCCAGAAGCACCTTGATGTCCTGGAAGTGAAGACCTGTCGTGGGTTCGTCAAGGACGAAAAGCGTGCGACCTGTATCCTTCTTAGCAAGCTCGGTGGCAAGTTTCACTCGTTGGTTCTCCCCTCCGCTAAGAGTACTTGACGGTTGACCGAGCTTGATGTAACCGAGACCGATCTCCTGAAGCACCTTTATCTTCTTGAGGATGGACGGTACATTCTCGAAAAACTCAACCGCCTGGTTGACTGTCATCTCCAGAACGTCGGCGATAGACTTGCCCTTATACCTGACCTCCAGCGTCTCGCGGTTATATCTCTTGCCGTGACATTCCTCGCATGGAACGAGAACATCCGGAAGGAAATTCATCTCTATAGTTCGGTATCCGTTGCCCTTGCAGGTCTCACATCGGCCACCGCTGACGTTGAAGGAAAATCGACCGGGCTTATAACCTCGAATTTTCGATTCCGGAAGTTCCATGAAAAGTTTCCTGATGTCAGTGAAGACACCGGTATACGTCGCAGGATTGGATCGCGGCGAGCGCCCGAGAGGAGACTGATCGACAGTGACAATCTTATCAACATTTTCAATACCCTCGATGGCCTTGTAAGGAAGAGGCTGGGTATTAGAGCGATAGAACTTCTGACTGAGGATAGGCTGCAGTGTACCGTTGACAAGACTTGACTTTCCACTGCCGGATACTCCCGTCACGCATATGAACTTACCGAGAGGGAACTCCACATCCACATCCTTGAGGTTATGACCTGTCGCACCCTTGATCTTAAGTGTCTTGCCATTCCCCTTTCTTCTCTCAACTGGAATCTCGATAGAATTCTCTCCATTGAGATAAGTAGCGGTAAGGGTATGCGTTTTTTTCATCTCGTCAGGAGTGCCCTGGAACACCACGTTTCCGCCCTTACGCCCGGCACCGGGACCAATATCGACGATATAGTCCGCCTCGTTCATTATATCCTTGTCATGCTCTACCACAATGATCGAATTGCCATTGTCGCGAAGCTGCTTAAGACTGTTGATGAGGCGTTCGTTGTCGCGCTGATGTAGTCCGATTGAGGGCTCGTCGAGAATATAAAGCACATTCACGAGCTGACTTCCTATCTGCGTCGCAAGACGGATGCGCTGGCTCTCCCCTCCCGAAAGTGAGGCACTCGGACGGTTGAGAGAAAGATAGTCGAGACCCACGTCAAGCAGGAATTTCAATCTTGACCGAATCTCCTTCATGATCTCCACTGCCACAAGACGACGCTGGCTGTCAACCCTATCCTCAAGGCCTTGCGTCCATTCGTAAAGTTCCTTGATGTCCATATTGGCCACATCGGCGATATTCTTGCCGTCAATGTAGTAATGGAGTGAAATCTTATTCAGTCGCTGACCATTGCATTCCGGACATGCCGAACGGGTATAGAACTGCTCGCTCCATTTCTTTGCCTCGCTGCCGAAATCGTCGCTCTGCTGCGCCTCTATGTATTTCACCAGTCCCTCATAGTTCGATTCATATGAATAAGTCTGCAGACTCGTGATAGCCAGACGTGCATCCGTACCGTTAAGTATATCGTCAAGGGCTTCATCCGAAAGATTCTTTATGGGAGTCTTGAGAGTTGCTCCATATAGCTTGCAGATTGCCTCTATCTGCATGAAGACCATACTGTTCTTGTATTTCCCAAGAGGAACGATACCACCTTCATAGATTGACTTATTCCGGTCAGGAATAATCTTATCAACGTCGACGATATTGACCTCTCCAAGACCTTTGCAGCGACGGCATGCACCCTGCGGAGAATTAAACGAGAAATTATGTGGCGCAGGTTCGGGATAGGAAAGACCATTTTCCGAATCCATCAGAAGAAGTGAGAAATGATGCAGTTTGCCCGTCTCCATGTCAATCACCATCATCTGCTTATCACCCTGCTTCAGAGCCTCCTCGACCGCCTTCTTCAGTCGGTCCTGTTCATTCTCACGCACCTTCATGCGGTCTACCACAAGCTCAATGTCATGGTTACGGTAGCGGTCGGTCTTCATTCCGAAAGCGAGTTCCTTTAGCTCTCCATCGACACGAACATTTAGATAACCTTTCTTGCGGAGGTTTTCGAAGAGTTCTTTGTAATGTCCCTTACGGTTCCTGACAAGCGGTGCGAGCACATAGATTTTCCGGTCGGCAAATGTCTTGCTGACCATGTCGACAATTTTCTCCTTTGTGTATTTCACCATCGGCTTACCGCTTATGTAGCTACGAGGCTCCCCGAGGCGAGCAAAGAGAAGACGGAAAAAATCGTATATTTCCGTAGTCGTACCTATTGTAGAGCGTGGATTGTTGTTGGTTGTCTTCTGCTCAATGCTTATCACCGGATTGAGACCTGTGATCTTATCCACATCCGGCCGCTCCATGCTTCCGAGCAGGTTGCGGGCATAGGCGGAAAAGGTCTCTATGTAGCGACGCTGACCTTCGGCGAAGATAGTGTCGAAGGCCAAAGATGATTTACCGCAACCACTGAGACCAGTTATGACACTCAGCGAATTGTGCGGGATAGTAACGTCTATATTTTTGAGGTTGTGGACTCTCGCACCGGAAACCTCTATGCGGTCCGCAGCCTTAATTATGTCATTCATATTTTACTGTATATCTGTTATAAATGGACGCACGAGCCGTGCGTCCCTACAAAGAGAATACGCTTTGTCAAATTCAACGTGTGTGTCCTCTTTATAACAAATAGCATGCCATTATTGCTCAGGCTGCGATGAAGTGCCGGTGTTGCCTACGAATTTAACTATATTTATGTCTCCGCTTTTTTTGTATTTCTTTCCGTCTGTTCCCGTAGCCTCTATTACATAGAAGAATACTCCGGAATCGACTATTTTGCCCCTGACTTTTCCATCCCAACCCTGATCAGGAGAAGTGAGATGACACACCTGATGGCCCTGGCGGTCGAAGATTGAGCATTGGAAGTTAAGCAGTGACCTATATGCGACTTTCCACTCGTCGTTGACCCCATCGCCGTTTGGAGAGAAAGCATTAGGGATCTTAAGGGCACTTTCTCCTATCGTGACTTCATATGTATCACTAACAAACTCACAACTGCCATCGGCGTTGCTGCCTATGTATCGGAGATAATGAGATCCTTCCTCAAGAAATGTGTAGTCAAGATCCTGCTGGGTGAAACGATAGTCGATCTCCTCAAACGACGCGTCTCTCGTCAGCTGCCATTCGTGATGTATAACCCCGTCTGTCACATATGCCTCGAATTGAATCTCGCATGGTGCGGATCCGCCGAGGCCGTCCTGCGTTCCGCTTCCGATCTGATTGCTTCCTGCATTCGAGGCTGAATCATCCTCTGCAGATTCAGTAAGCTGAGTTGCAAACGTACGGGCATCCACGGAAGTCGGCTCCACAGTCACGGTCTCTATTGACTCTTCCCAGTTCCAGGCCTTTAGAAACTTATCGCCACTGATCCTGAAGCCGGAGCGGCAATAATTGGGAGGAGACAGACGGTATTGCGGCTGAAGACTCTCAAATTTCTTCTCAATCTCCACATTCTGGAAATTCGGAGGATTAAGGCCTTCATTCCATTCCTGAGTGGTATATGCTACGGTGATCTCCTGATTGAGAGTCTTCTGCTGACCGTTGATGGTGAAATACCTTATTGGATCACCCGTTCCTGTCACTTCGATTATTGTGACTCCACACTCCTGATCGGGTGATGGCAACGCCGACTGAAGCTTTAGACGATGAGGGAGGTAATTGGTGATCCAGAAGCAATATCTTCTGTCGCCGTCTTCCACTATATAGCCTTTGTCTCCTTCAAGAGCTGCAAGAGTACTTGTATTTCCAACCTGAGAAGAAGCGACCTCTTCGGCATGTCCGCCTCCGAGATTGCCGTATTTAAGCCAGTTGATACGGTTGCCGGAAGACGAAGTATATGAAGCCGTAACTCTATCCGTAGAGTAGAGCACATATATCTTTTCAAGTCCCGTAGATTTTTCCGGAGTCTCCTCCAGAACCTTCAGCGAGTTGCCTGAAAACGTAAGAGACTGAGAAAATGACGAGACCGAAAAGACTCCCGTTATGAATAAAAAGAGTAATGTTTTTGGTAACATATAACTATAACGGAAAACATTACCCTTTAAGTATAGACCTGCATGTCTTACTTGCCTATCGATTACAACTATGACAAAGACGACAATTATGTAAACAAGTCAGCTATATTGAAAGCTAACAAAGCGAGAATCCAGGCAAGTGCAGTATTGTATATGAGCGAGAACAATCCGTAGCGCCAGCTCCCGGTTTCCCTTACGGTAGCAGTCAATGTCGCGATACACGGGAAATACAGCAGTACAAAAACAAGGAACGCTATCGCCGAAGCCGTTGTGAACGGAGCCTTTCCCGTAAGTGGAGAAATGGTCCTCAGCCTGACGCTAAGGGCGTCCGCATCGTCATCTCCCACATAAAGCACCCCCATCGTCGAGACGACGACTTCCTTAGCCGCCATTCCCGCAATCAGCGATACGCAGGACTGCCATCCAAGTTCCATCGGACGGACAACCGGCTCGCAGAACTTACCTATAGTGCCTAAAACCGAATGCTCCTGCTGATACGCATGCAGCACAAGATCATTCATTTCCTCCCGGGATTTATCTGCACGTATATCCTCCGGCATCTCAGCAATGGCAGACTCGACATAAGACCGAGGCACTTCCTCAAACGAATACCGAGGGAAATATGACAATGCCCAGATAATGATGGAAGCCACAAGAATCAGGCCACCCATCTTGTGAAGATACTGCTTTGCCTTCGACCACATGCTTCTCACCACAGACTTATATGTCGGCACCCGATATGGAGGCAGCTCCATGACAAACGGAGTCTCGTCATCCTTAAACCAGAATTTCCTCAGCATTTTCGCGGTCAGGATAGCTACAACTATGCCCAGCAGATACAGACCAAAGAACACGAGAGCTCCATGCTGCGGGAAGAATGCTCCGGCAAGCAGCACATAAATAGGCAACCTTGCCGAGCATGACATGAAAGGAAGAATGAGAATGGTGATGAGTCTGCTTGATGTGCTTTCGATAATTCGGGTAGACATGATTGCCGGGACATTACAGCCGAACCCTGTCACAAGAGGTATGAAACTTTTGCCATGTAGCCCCATCTTATGCATAAGTTTATCCATTATAAACGCTACACGAGCCATATATCCTGAATCCTCCATAAAGGATATGAAGAAGTAAAGAATAAGGATATTGGGAAGGAAGACGATAACACCTCCGACACCTCCTATGATACCGTCGACAATAAGATCTTTCAGCGGACCGGCAGGCATAAATCGATTCGCGAGCTGTGATACCCATGCAACCAGATCCTCTATCCATTCCATCGGATATGATCCGAGCTGGAACGTACACCAGAATATGAAAAACATAGCGGCAAGAAAGATCGGGAAACCGAATAGTTTGTTGGTCACAAGCGCGTCTATAATCTTCGTAGTCTTCTCGTCGCGGACAAGATCACCCTCGAGAGTCTCGGCAAGCGCACCCTGAATGAATCCGTATTTGTTTGCCGCTATTGCAGTCTGCACATCTTCGTTGATCTCCTGCCTGATTTCTGCCGCTACCCGATCACGGTCTGCGATAATGCTGTCGAAGTCCGGGGAATTCCTTATCAGAAGTTCCGCCTCCGGATCCCCTTCAAGAAGTTTGATTGCCAGATAGCGCGTAGCGAAATGCTGCGGAATATTCTGAGCAGACTTGAGATCGGAGCGCAAGACATCCACACCGGCCTCTATCTCAGGACTCATCCTGACATGAATGTGCCTTATATCGGGATGATTCATCTCATATACCTCGATCACAGTATCAAGGAGTTTATTCACTCCTCTGCCGGTGGCCGCTACCGTAGGCACAATCGGCACACCAAGCATCGCTCCGAGTTCCTGATATTTAAGATTGGCGCCTGACTTCTCAAGCTCGTCAAACATATTGAGCGCGATCACCATAGGACGGTTCATATCGATGAGTTCCGTAGTCATATAAAGGTTACGCTCAAGATTGGAGGCAACTATCACATTTACCATTACATCCGGAGTCTCGTCGCGAAGGTATCTCACCACATACTGCTCCTCCGGGCTGTAGGCGGAAAGAGAATATGTACCCGGCAGGTCGACGATATTGATTCGGTAGCCTTTATAATTAAGGTGACCCTTTTTAGCATCTACCGTCACTCCTGCATAATTGCCGACATGCTCGTTTGCGCCACTTACTATATTAAAAAGAGAAGTCTTTCCGCAATTAGGATTTCCAAGCAGAGCAACGTTTATAATCTTATCATGACGTACGGCATGCGACGCATCCTCATCATGCCGTGCAGTTGCCTTTTTCTCGGCCTTGTCCGCATCGGGTTCATGCTCATGCCATTCCTGAATCGGCATAATTTCTATCATGGAGGCCTCGTTTCGTCGCAGCGATACCTCATAGTCCATCAAGGCATATTTGACGGGATCCTGAAGCGGAGCATTAAGAATGCAGGTCACTTCCCGACCCCTCACGAATCCCATCTCCATCACTCGCTTACGGAAGGCTCCGTGGCCGAGTATCTTTGTTATGACACCGGTCTCACCCGGCTGAAGATTGACTAATCTCATTTCATTATATAGACTGATTCTAAATTACTGCAAAATTACAAAAATTTTCAATCATTGTCAATACTCAGAACCGAGATTATTTTAAAAAGGAGGTTTATTTAGACGCTCCTCCTCTTCCTCCGAGCTCTATCACCTCACAGTCTCGCATTTCCGTGCCGTCAATGGTCAGTTTCACGAGAGTCCTTACACTATGCCATCCGTACATTCCGGCTGCTCCGGGGTTGATATGAAGTAATTGGAGCTCCTTATCATATATGACCTTAAGAATATGGGAATGACCGTCTATCATCAATCCTATCCCCTCTTGTCTGAGCAAGGACTTCATGCCTTTGCTCCATTTTCCGGGATAACCACCTATATGAGTAAGGAGCACCTTTACTCCCTCCACATCAAAAACCTCCAGTTCCTGACATTTACGACGCACCATTCCGTGGTCGATGTTTCCTGAAACGGCCCTCACCACCGGAGCCACGTCCTGAAGCCGCTCCACAATCGAGTAGTCTCCGATATCACCGGCATGCCATATCTCGTCGCAGTCTTTAAAATGCTCTGCATAGCGGTCGTCCCAGCAGCCGTGAGTATCACTCATTATTCCTATTCTCTTCATAGCGATTTCAATTTGGGGACAAAAATACTAAAATTTCAAGGATAATCGATGGTATAAGACATATTTTAGAAAAAAATCGTCTAAATATTTGGAGGATTAAAAAATTTATCATAATTTTGCAGTGTATTACTACACCAATACACCATCACAGTAATAGTTGTTATTAATTAAAGATAAAAATTATGATTACACTTTCAAACGTATCCTACCGCTATTCCGGAAGCAAGAGGGATTCCATAGCTGACTTCAGCATGGAACTCTCTTCCGGAAAGATAGTAGGTCTGCTCGGTGCCAACGGCGCCGGCAAGAGCACACTACTCTATCTTATCTCCGGACTCCTGAGGCCTACCGCTGGATCTGTCAATGTAAACGGGTACACTCCGTGGGACAGAAACCCTGAGTTCCTTAGCCAGATATTTCTCGTGCCGGAAGAGATCGACGTTCCATCTATCCCATTGACAGACTTTATCAAGGCTTATTCTCCCTTCTATCCTAACTTCTCACAGCAATCTATGGAGGAAGCACTCTTTCATTTCAACCTCAGCCTGAACATCCACCTCGGTTCCCTATCAATGGGTCAACGGAAAAAAGCCTATCTTGCTTTCGCCCTCGCATGCCATACACCGGTCCTTCTCATGGACGAACCGACCAATGGTCTTGACATTCCCGGAAAGAGTGAGTTCAGAAAAGCTGTGGTAAAGACGATGAACGATGACAGGACAATCATCATCTCCACTCATCAGGTAAGGGATCTCGACCAGCTGCTTGATCATGTGACCATAATGGACAACAAGGGAATCCAGCTCGACGAGTCGATAGCAGCTCTTCAGGAGAAATTCATCTTCGGACTCTCTCCGGTGCTTCCGGAGAATGGCGTGATCTGGAGCGAACCGGTAATGGGAGGATATGCCTATATGAAGATACGCACTCCGGAACAACCGGAAACCGAGGTGAATCTCGAGGCTCTATTCAACTATATATATTCCACCCCATCAAGGATGTAAAAAGATAAATATTATGGAAAAAATAATGCAATCAGATAATATGAGTTTCTCATGGTCAAGATTTAAGGCTCTGATGAAATCTGACTTCCTCATAAACAAGGGAACATACCTAAAACTTGGAGCTACGGCAATAGGCAGCTTTATCGCCCTGGCAATACTCATCAGTATATTTGCCATGAATGATATCAACAGCTTTATAAAACTTAATGCATCAACCTTCGGCAGTTCATCCTTAGAAGAGCTTGTTCAATCAAGAAGATATTCCTATTCATGCACTTTGCTCGTCATAAGCTTCTGGATAGTAAGTATTGTGTATACGGTTTTCGGATCACTCACATTCAGCAGTCTCAGCAGCAAGAAACAAAGGATCTCTACATTTATGCTTCCTGCCTCGCTCAGCGAGAAATTTTTCCTGCGTATGCTTGTATATCTTGTCGGAGGCACACTTACCCTTCTGATCGGTTGTACGCTTGCGATCCTTATAGCGCAGTTCACATTTGCCGGCTCGGCATTTATAAATATTTTGAAAGACTGGGATCATATCTGGGACGGTGCGTCATTTTATATCACCATGCTGGGAGGTATAAGTGTAATTCTCGGAAATGCCATATATACCTTGGGTAGTTCCTTATGGCCGAAACTGTCATGGATCAAGACATGGCTTGTGATGATTGTGCTCCAATGGATTGGAGGAATATTCCTGATCACAGGACTTTTTTCGGGCATAGACTTCGCATACCTGGTAAAGTTCTTTGATAGCGGCGAACTTCTATTCTGGATTCTAACATCAATAATGACAATCATGATTATAGTATGCTGGTGCGTGGCATGGCGGAGATTCCGTAACACGCAGATCATACAGAGGTTCATGACAAAATAATAATATGATACAGACTGACAACAGACCGATATACGTACGTCTCGCCGACCAGATATGCGACTGTATACTTATGGACGAATATCATAAGATGGAGCGTATTCCAAGTGTAAGGGAGTATGCTGTGTCGCAGCAGGTGAATCCGGCAACGGCAGCGCGTGCATTCGAGATCCTTGAACGTCAAGGCGTAATCTTCAATAAGCGGGGACTTGGCTTTTTCGTAGCCGAAAATGCTGTAGAAATCATACGCAAAATGCGACTTGACACCCTTCTGGGCGAGGAAAGCGAACTATTCTTCTCA
>JAIEBK010000021.1 GCA_029070945.1 Muribaculaceae bacterium | reverse complement strand
GCACAGAGCTATGTCTGGAAGCAGGGAATGCCGCAGTGGGCACTTGCCGGACAGGTGATGGAACTGCAGCCACTCTTCGCAAGCGCGATGCCCCCTATGCCCGGAATGCCCCCGCAAATGCCGGGGTTCTAAACAGAGATATTTGTTTTTCATGATTATCAACCAAAACATAATATAATTCAACTTTCGCAAGCTTAAGTTGGGCTTACGAAACTAAAATAATATAATATGGCAAATTACCCAAAAGAATTTGATGACCTTCTTCAGGAATACCTGACCGACGGTATCATAACCGCTCAGGAGCGAAATGTCCTTCTCCGGAAAGCGGAGAAACTTGGACTTGATGTAGACGAAATCGACCTCTATATCACAGCACAAGAGCAAAAGGTAGAACAGGCGACAGATGCAGCCGTTCGAAGGAAGAAAGGTCAGACCTGTCCATATTGTGGTGGAAGCGTTCCGGAGTTTGCAGACCAATGTCCCCATTGCAGGCAGCATATCACCGTAGAGGCAAGTGATGAACTTAAGGAGATTATTGAAAATCTCGAAGAGGCTCTTGTCGACTTTAAGTCCGGAAAAGATTTTGCGAGAAGTAAGGCAAATGTAGAGAAGTACATGCGTAAAGCTCAGCTTTATTTTAGTAGTAATCCTAAGGTCAAAACTCTTATAGAACAAGTAAAACAAGAGTCAGAAATTGCTGAAAAGGAAGCTAAATCAGAGGCTAGAAAGAAAACTCTCATTGGTATCCTTACATACAACAAATGGCTTACACTTTCAGTAGGTATAGTTTTAATCATAGCAATTGGGATTGGAATAGTTTCTATCCTTCATTCCGGCCCGGAATATGATGCTGATAAATGTATATATGCTATCAGTAAAGCCATCTCGAAAGGAGATATTACGAAAGCTGAAGCATTGAGGACTGCGTACTTGGAGCATCATAAAGATCCTGATGATCCAACTCAATGGTCTGCAAAAAAAGCGTTAGCGGCAGGATCAACCATGATTACGGAATATTACATCGATAATGACATATTTGAAAAAGCAGAAGGTTCATTAATGTATCTATACGTTCAATACCAAGATGAAATATATGCGAAGAAATTAGTTGATGTGTATATAGATAAAGGCATGTTAGATAAAGCGGAATCCTTAATAGAGAGGGAAATGCAGAAGAGGCACGAAGATTTTAGAGACTCAAAGGATATGGAAGTTTGCAAAATGAAATTAGCAAATTTATACCTTGAAAATAGTGATTATTCAAAATACGAACAACTTGTTATCGGTGACAAAGTTTCTCCCAGAGATATACCATATTTAGTTAATCTCATTAAACAGATGAAAAAGGATGGTAAATCCATTTCTGAAATTAAGGTTTATATTGACAGTAAAATTGCTCATGCTCACCCTGACGTTGCTTTTTATACTTATGAAGAAGAAAAAGTCTACGGAGAGGCAAGAAAAAAATTGCGAGATGAGCTATATCCTGTCATTCAAGTTGAA
Source organism: Muribaculaceae bacterium (assembly GCA_029070945.1). Classification (GTDB taxonomy): domain Bacteria; phylum Bacteroidota; class Bacteroidia; order Bacteroidales; family Muribaculaceae; genus Lepagella. Next base: position 11,810 of record JAIEBK010000021.1, on the reverse strand, counting down.
TAAATTTTAATCTTTTTTGAAGTAGGAAACCTATTAAAAGAAATAGAAACTTAAATAATTCTCCATCTCGAAGGTTCTTTTTTAATTCTTCGATATGGAGATATAAACAAATAGATACAATAAAATGGTAAACCCAGTTTATAAATATCTTAAAGAGTCTCCGATGTTTCATTTCAGTCTACATGCCAAGGAGTTGTTTCATAGTAACTTCCTGGCTTGGCTCGGGATGGATCCGGATCTGCGCGGAGTCTTCATAAATGTATTGACCGCAGGACTCGGCATTGATGAGGATACCGTCAAATCCTGGGGAACAGAGTTTGAAGTTCTGCGCGAGAAAGATAACCTTGACCTTGTAGTCAAGGCTCAGGACCACGTAGAAAAGTCAAAACGCAGGAATGCCAATGACAGGATTGTTTCAGGTCAATGGTATGTAGTAATCGAGAATAAGATCAAGAGCGTCCCCAATAAGGCTCAACTTGATAAATATGCTGATGATATAAACAACAAGTGTGGCGGAGATCCGATAAAAGTAGAGAAGTTTCTATTGACGATCTGCGAATCGGATATCGAACTAACCAGCGGGTGGAGACTTGTCACTTATTCCAAAATCGCTGAGGCCCTCAAAAAATCGGTCAATCATGTAAAAGATCCTTATAAGAAGTATATCATCTCAGACTATGTCAGAATGGTAGAGGCACTGATCGATATACTGAACAATGAGGAAGTGAATATGACGTGTCCTTTCCTTTTCAGGCCATCCAGAATGCTTGATGAACTGCGTATCGCCGATCTTGTTGATAAACGGCGGGCGGCCCGGATTGCTGAAATATATACCAAAAACACCGGCCTAAATTACGGTTCCGGATATACCAATAAACAGTCGCTAATCGAGACCGTTAAAAGATACGGAGACATCAGTGTGGGAATTCAGATTCAAGGTAACCAGTATCGTCATTTCATAATGGGCTACATCAAAGAGAACGAGGTAGCTGATAGAAGCAACGGATTTTTAAGCAATACAAGGAAGGAATTCCGTGACAAAATACTGATGCTATATCCGGATGTCTTCGAAAGCAGTTCAGTCAGGGGTGAAAACAACAGACCCTTCAACTCTTACGACAAGAATAAAGAAGGTGAGACGTTCTGGTATCAATACGTCACCATCAGACCTGATGCCACTATCCAGCAGATAATGGACTGTATTTCTGAAGACATGAAAACAGCAGATATTATTTTTGCTACACCAAGTCACAAGGAATCCAACTAAAAATTTCAGAAGTCAGGATGCAGTCTTTTCAGCTATTCTGGCGGGCGGTAAAAGCGACAAGGCATGAGATGTGGGTGTCGGTGCAGGTGTTGGTCGTAGCGACGCTTGTGCTGTCGCTGCTGCTCTACCTTGTGGAGCATCATGCACAGCCGGACGTATTCCATAATTACTGGGATGCGTTGCTATGGTCATTTATGGGCTATATCGATGATCCGGGTGAATTCGCAACGTATACGCCGATAACATTCTGGGGGCGGGTTTTGAAGGTGATGTGCGCGCTCGTCAATATAGCGATTTTTGCGATTCCGGCCGGCTTAGTGGCCGGAGGTTTCTCCGATGCCATCGCCGAGGATAAACGAGAGCGGGAACTCGATGAGTTCAAGTCGCGGCTTATCCGCTCGTTCCGCAGGAAGCAGGACCGGTATACGAAGTTTCGCGCAGTACCTCGCTATGTGTCTCCCGTCGACGTGCAGGCTCTGCAGGAGATTGATACAAAAGACATCATTGACGCTGTCAGGCATTCCGACTGTTTCCGTCTTTGCAACCTTGCGTCAGCAGTACCTGCCGACAGGAATCCACACGACAGGCTCGTGATCGAGACGATACCTACCGAAGGGATGACCGACTACGGATGCAGCATCGACCGGGGAAGCGCTGTCACAATCGTGGCTCCCACGGCGGCGAATGAAGTGGCGATGGGGAGTTTCGCCTATTATCTCGCGCTTTATGGAGGATTCAACTATATCAGCAAGGAGCGGGACGAGGACCGGGACGCACCAAGAAGCTACTACCTGATAGATGACAACGCCTCCGAAACAGAGCGGAAATATCTTGAGGATCTTCGCGGAATGTCAGGCAGAGGATGGGTGATCTTCGTGATCGCATCGGATTCGATACATGAGGAAAAACTCCATTTCGTCACCGCCATCCATAAGAAACTGAATGCATGGCAATCCACAGTGATCGACACCGAGGCTTTCGACAGACTGTATTCGAAGGTTTCGGCGGACATAGAAAAGGTGTTCGGCCTGAAGTCGGAGCGAGACTTGAGGTATCTGCCCGTGGGAAAGAAGAATGCCGCCATGAGGATAGGGGGAGGCAAGGAGTGTAATGCCTTTACACTGCGCATAGACTGGGCCATCCCTGCTTTCGATGACCGGCACATAGCCATCGCCTCACGCCTGGCGAAAGACATAGCCACCACTCTACTACCCGACTGGAAGGACGAGACGGATCCTAAGTGGAAGGAAGCCGGATTCGGGTATTAGGCAGAAGCAACTTTTCTAATGATTAATTATCAATGATTAATGATTAATTAGAGAAAGAGGAGTGTGTATTGAGCATTAAGAGATGAGCGGTCAGCTATCAGCTTTCAGCGTTGAGCGGATGGATAGTGGAAGATGATTTTGTCCTTTTGTGCTTATGTCTAAAAAAGTGGAAGGAATTTTTGAAATTTTCCGATGATGTTACTATTATCGAGAGATAAAAATGATTATATATTTAATCAACCATATTATATAGAATGAAGATGGAAGAGATAAAGGATAAGGCAAAATCCATAACGATCGAATTCTGGGGTCATGAAATCATGGTAGACGCCCTTGATGAAGATCCAGTAAACGCGGAGGAATTGGGGGGATACGATTATGATGGTGTTCTGGCTACTTGGTCAGGAATTGACACGTATGGTGTACATTTTGAAATAGACGGCGAGGAGATACCAAAAGAATCATTCGGAAGAAATGAGAGCAGCATCAGTCCTGAACAGACTGCCAAATATACTGATCTCAACACCCTAAAAGAGTTCAAAGCCCTGCAGAATTGCAATAAAGGTGCGGTATGGTATAATAAAGCTGCCGGAACTATCGACATCGAGATTCCTGAGGGACAGACCTTCCACCCTGAAAAGGCGGTGCTTATAGTCAGAGAATTCAAATATCCGTTTAGATATTCGGACTCTGTAATACTTGCTTTGTATTACGACGGAAAGATGTATGATTTAAACGTTTCAAACTTCGACAACAAGAGTATCGAGACGATATGGAAAAAAAAGAGAGTATCTCTTAAAGAAGAGTTGGACTCAGGGGCTAAGACTGCATTAACCAAATCGTATGATTTGCCCATACTGGTATTCCGCTCCACCTGTATAGGAAAAAATATCGTCGATTTAGGCTCACAGATCCAATCCTTTTCATCGGAACTGGAGAAACTGAAAGAAGGCGTAACAGTAACACGAGAATCCGGAACCGAGGCAAATAGCCAAGTTTCTGTTGGAAACATCAAAGAAGATTTAGAGTATATAGCGAAGTCACAATCTCAGGAAGAAAACTCCAAGGGTCTGGACATCTTTGTCACAGAAGGATATGATGTCTTAAATATGCGGGAAAAACTATCGAACAACCTTATCGAAAATACGATTGCCGCCATTTGGGACAAGAGCAGGGACAATAAAAACTATTTTTTCTCACCAGTGGAACCTATCCTTGTCCGCCACATCATGCATGACAGAAGTGGCAATGAGCAAGATTTTACTATCAAGGATTACTTTCTGAAAGGTAGCAACTTGTTCCCTATCCCTGATACATATATTGACAGGTCGATTAAAATGCCGATTACACCTTCGATTTTCGATTACCTTGACATCGATACGGAACAGGACTCAAAATATCAGCAATTACTCAACGAAGACAAGGGCAATTTCATGTTTTAATGTTTATGCATGAAAAGAGAAAAGAGATCCGAGAGGGATATTATGAAATAGCTTGAAAGGAGTGGCAATAGGCATTATCAAAAAAATATTGAGTATTAAACCTTGAGTATCGAGTTTTCTTTTGTGCTTTTGTCTATAAAAAAGTGGAGGAATTTTTGAATTTTTCCATTCCAGTCACTATATTCCGCCTGTAATTTACTGATAACGGAAATGGACAACAACCGATTTTACTATTCTCGCACCTATGACTACCGTGAACCATCGGGCAACCGAAGATGGTATATGTTCAATCTTGTGGAAGACGGAGGGGACACGGCGCTGTTCCAGCTGATCGACAAGGGCAGCACACAGACCTATCCGGCAAGAATCGAGATGCGCGGCGATATGGAGACAGCATGGGTCGATTATTTGGGAAGACAGATATTCCTCCGCGCCGACAGCTATCACCCTAAAGGTTATCGGCTCGGGAGCAACGAGCGTGAAAACGACCGCATAAAGGACGCATACCTACATACCATCTACAACCGGAATGAGATCAAGGAATCAAAGACCGTGTACTGCGTATCATGCCGCACAATCGTGCATCCATCCGATATTGTAAAGTTCACCGACGAAGGACAGACGGGTATCTGTCCTTATTGCGGCAAAGACGCCTTGATCGGCGACGCCTGCGGCATCAAACTGTCTGAGAACCTTCTCAATAATGTTCACCGTAGATATTTCTCCGATAATCCTACCATAAAGCTCACGGTAGACGGACTTCAGGGAAAAGCCCCAGCCCCATGCAGTCCTTACATATGGATAGCTTTAAACCACGATCAGTCAGAATGCATAGGAGTGGATGCAAGCTTTTATTCAGAGGAAGAGGCACCGGAAAAACTCAAGGAATTACGAAGCAAAGTCGGGAATATACTCTGTACTTTGTTCGAAGCCACATCATGTGAGCTCAACGGAATAGAGGGAGAGGAAGCGGAGGATGCAATCATAAATGCCTTTTTCAAATACTTCGAAAAGGACAAATGGGAGAAATGTCCTTTCGATATCAAGCGGGAGGTTGATTTTGAACTGACTACCGCCTGGGACGGCAAGACCCAATGCTTCACTCTTCGCCTTGACAGCGAGATCGAATTCTACGTTAAAAACTGATTAATTGACGATTCGTTACCCCCAAAGCAGTTTATACCCAAAAATAAAAATTAATTTCAGTATGAATAAGAATACAGACTGTAAAAAAGGAGTCCTCAAAAAGGCTCACCATCATACGATATACAACAGGGAGGAAATCGAGAAATCCGGCACGGTCCACTGCATCTCATGTCAGGAAAGCCTGACGCCATCAGAAATCACTGAGTTTGTGGATGAGGGCAAGACCGGACTATGTCCGCACTGCGGTATGGACGCGCTCATAGGTGACGCCTGCGGTATCGAGCTCACTGACACCCTTCTCAAAGGACTGCATAAGAAATATTTCACATACGACGATGTAGACGCGCCTCCTAAGCATAAACGCCACAAAAAGAACGGACTCTGGATGTTTCCTTATACAGATGCTAAAAGATCAACGACTGACTTATTTTAGTGACATTAGGTTATACCCTTAAAGACAAAAACAATGATTTATAACAGTTAAACATATGCCGAAAAGAAAAAAACATCTGCCGGGCAAGTATAAGCCGAAGTCGGAAGAGAAACCGACACGTAACGCTACTGGACCAGCTCCGCTGACACTTTTCCAGGGGGAAGACGGACGCTGGGGCGTGAAGGATGGGAACGGAAATATCGAGATCAAACCGATATATCGCCGCATAGAGGATCATCATTATCAGGTAGGACCGGAAGCTGTGATATTGGCCTCGGACGATGAGGTGCTGAGCGTCTCGCCTGATGACTGGGAAATGCTGTTTTTTAGATTGCTGGAATTTGATGACTGAGTACCTGGCGACAAAAGAAGCTACGATATCCGAGAGCACCTACTGACCCATGAAGAGGGGACATATTTTCTCGTCGTTTCGTATGATTTACAATCAATAAAACCAACGGCTATGAACTTTAATGAATATATCGGTAAAGGAATGACCGAGAATGAAAGAATAAAAATCAACGATAAACTGGATAGCATCTTCAAGGGTGCTGAAATAAGACGGTATATCTCAAGCCGACATCCTGAGTTATTCCCGAGATACGTCAGCGTGGAGTTTAGTTCGGACAACATGCCACACTGGATATCTATGGAGCATCAGACCATCTATTGGGGCGAATACTCTCCGGGATGGTACAGTTACGGACTCAGAAAAGACTGCACCATCATTCCTGAAGTGCTGGAGTTTTATAAAGAGAGAGATCCGGAGTTCCATACCTTTCTGACCAAGGTGATATAAGCTAATTAAAGTTAGACACAAGTATATAAGACATAGTTTTTTTTCTTTTATCCTTCTGTGCTTCTGTCTTAAAAAAACGGATGTATATTTGAATTTTTCCGATAGGTTTTCTATAATGAGGTCATGATACTACCATCTATAAAAAGAATACTGATCGTGCCTGACTTCGGCAATACCGAAGCCGCAGAGCGCCTGCTTCCCCTTAAGGAAGCCATCCAGGAACACTCTTCTTTCGATGCAAAAATCATCGATCTGCAGCAGATGACCATCGACGAGAATCCTGACAAGAAACTGAAAGAGGTGCAGATCCTTGATCTCGCCGCCCGTAGGCTGGAGGCACTCGCCGCCGACAAAACCATCGTATGGGAAAAATCGAATTTATCAATACCATATACGGACCATGAGCTCTCCTCTTATGATATGGACGAAGAGTTTGATAGGAAAAGTTTAGAAGAGCCATTCAATCCAGAACACCCGGATGATCCTGACTCCGATAATGGATTTCAACCGGGTGAAAACCTTTCAGTGGACGCTGCTGCTGAAAAAATAATCCGTAGTAGCAGATTGACGATTCGCGTCAGCAGAACTCCGGAAGAATACTTTAGGCAGCATGCACCGCATGCCATCGTAGTTTTCGGAAAGTCGGTGATGCTGAGCGGCGGAATCAGGAATATTCCGGTGCTTTTCGTAGATCCGGAGTATGACAAGGAATGGCCATGGAAGAAGCGGTATTACGTAGACCGGAAGGAAACCGACAGCTTCTACCACAGTTTCATCGAGAAGATCAGACCTCCCTTTATTCCCGAAGTGCGTTCCTGCGGACATGAGGTGGAATACAGACGACAGCAGCCTCAGCGGTTTTGTCTGCTTACGGAGGGAAACGATGAGGATGAGTTTTCCGAACGCTACCCGTGCCTTACGATGTCTGATCCGGAGCTTCAGGATCCCCGACAACTCGCCAAGGCTATCCAGGAGTTTACGATAAAGGAGCTGGAGATGCCGATGCTTGATATCCACGAGCTTCTGAAGGTTCCTGCACGCGGCAATAAGTCAAAGCCACTCGTATTCAACTTTCCACATCCCGTGAAGATAGAGGGACAGAATGCTGTGGCTATTGAATTGCAAGGTTTTTCTCCTTACCGAATGCCGCGCAAAATAGTGATTTTCGAAAGATGGGCAAACAACCGATATCTTGAAGACGTGCACGACAGACAATCACTCCTGTCACTCCGCGAAGCCATGACAGAGGCTGTAAAGACTATGCCTCAGAAGAAACGGATCCTCATTGTGCCGGATTGCCTGACGCCAGACGACTCCCCTATCGCGCCAATGCTACGCGACTATCTTCAGAAGGAGGATGACTATTATGTGGCGGTGTTTGAAAGAAATTCGTCGATCAAGGATTCTCGTCGGGGACTTGAACGTATCTGTAGGAAAAAACCATTCGATCTGATTGTGACGCTTGAGACAGGGTGTCTGTTGGCGGCAAGGGTGATAAATACTCCACGGATATTCGTCAATCCGGACTGGACAGTCTGGAAGGAAATGAAGAAGTGCGGCTTCGAGCGTGAGAAATGGGAGACGGCCCGCATCATGGGCATGAAGGCTCATATCCGGCACGACGGTCCACACTGGGCAATGGGATGGTTTTCACCTGACCAGATTGACACCGAGTCTCCCCGGGAGCATATGGACCGCTTTATTTCCGCCGTTTATCCGCCACACATCGGACTGACGAACGGGGACGAAATCAGGAGACTGGCACGGGAAATCCACAAGATGCTTATGTAATTCCAAGACAGAAGCACACAAGGCACATATTTATTTCGGGCATAAAAATAGTTAAATATGACTTTTGAAGAATTCAAGAGGCTGGCGCTGGAGCCGCCTCGCCGCGATGAAGAGACAGTATTCGAAGTGACGGAATATGACTGGCACATTCCTCGGCATGATACAGAGACTGAATATCCGAAATTAGACATATCGAGTTTCCGGGTCGGTTTCGGACGGTCGCTTGAAGAGGCTGAGGAACTTATGCGTCAGGCTATAGAGAAAGCTGAAGAGCATGACAATGATATCTATTGCTTCCATATCAAGGAATTTCCAGTTGGAAGCATTATCAATGTCTCCCCTTTCGATTTAGGGATGTAAAATTTAATCGAGAAGTGCGCCGGATTCTAATCGAGAAATGCGCCGGATCATAGGGTTTGCAAAAATAATAAATTAAATGTTATTGACAGGCAATTTGGAGATTTTTTTCGTTTCTTTCATTCGGAAAGATTCTCCGGTCATGTTGACGAGCACCGCCTTGTGAGTGAGTCTGTCTACCAGAGCAGTTACGAGTACCTTGTCAGCGATGATCTCGTTCCAACGATTGAAAGCCAGGTTTGTGGTTACGATTACGGATTTTTTACCAGCTCTAAGCGAAAGATGGTTGAAGAGCAGCTCACCGGCCTCCTTGTCACATGAGACGTATCCAAACTCGTCGCAGATCACCAGATCATAGTTTATGAACTTGTTTTCCAGGGATCTCAAGGAGCGTTCCAGCCTGGCCTCCCTGATCTGTGTGATCAGACGCGGCACGGATGTGAACATGACGGTCATACCATGCGCGCAGGCCTCGATTCCCAAAGCGGTCGCGATATGAGTCTTGCCTGTTCCGGGGTTGCCGTACAGTACGACATTGCGTCCCTGCCGGATAAAGTCGAGTGACTGCAGCAGCGGCAAGGCTGCGCGCGCGTCCTCAGGCAGTTCCTCGATGAGAAGGTCAGCCATATATTTGAGCTGCGGGAAGTCCGCACGTTTTATCAGGGTGCGCCGGCGGTTGTCAGCACGCATCTTCAGCTGGTCCTGCATCATGACGGCCATAAGGTGCTGTATTGTCCATGCTTCGGTAGCGAAGCGGCTGATATATTCGTCCAGGGCATCGCGCCACAGGGGAAGCTTAAGCTCTGTGGCAGCCTTGCGTATTATTTTCAAGTCCTTGTTTTCTTCCATTTCGTATGTCAGTCAGATGTGGTGTGTGAACAGGAAACCGGATGCCGTCGCATGACGTCTGTCAGGGAGTCAAGTGTTGACATGGCATGCTCCTCGATTGATGTCCTCTGCAGCCTGGGCTGGATCTCAAGCGAGGCTACGTCGAGCGGGACATCGGAGTCAAAGCGGCTGCCTATGTTCATCATGGAATCAAGCTCCACCTTAAGATGGTCCGAGGTCAGGAGCCTCACTCCCTTATTGCGCAGCCTGCGGGCCGCGGCGGTTATCTGCGACTGCAGGATGCCATGGTCGCGCGCATACATCATGAAACAGATGAACTCCCGCTGCCGGTCGGGACAGAAATGGACGCGGTAGAGCTCCGCAAGCTCAACAGGGACCTGCCGCATGGCCGTGGAGCTGTCCAGTGCGCCCGGCTTGCGCAGGAAGGTCCCCAGATAATGTCCGAGCTGCATGCTCCAGCCTCCCTTGCCCTCCAGTCTGGCATGATCGGCCACCCGGTGTCCCTGATGGTAGATAGCTATGCGTGAAGAATATATACGGGCCAGCACGGTCTTCCCGGCGAGGGTCTCGGGGACTGAGTAGTTGTTGTAGTCAACGCTTATGGTACCGTATTTACCCGGAGTATGCTCCTCGGCCTCAAAGCATGACATCGGCATGGGCGCCGGCTGCAAGGCCTGCAGGTCGGCAATGATGCGCTCCTGCTTCTGCATGTCGCTGACACCAGTGATGCCAGACACGGAATTTATCTTAAGAAGAGTGCGCTCAAGCCAAGCCTGAGCATCATCGAGGGTGTCAAATGACTGACGCGTGACGAAGGCGGCGCGGCGCACGATCTCGACTGAGCGCTCAACGGAACCCTTTTCCCATCCGGCGCGTGCGTTGCAGAACCGCTCCTCGAACTTGTAATACAGAGCCAGCCGCTGCATGGCTTTGGTGGGGTACTTGACGGCCGGACGCCCCTGACGCCCGGTGCGTATGGTCACGGCAACCTTCATGTTGTCATACACCATAGTCCGGGGTACACCCTGCACCTCAATGAAGAAGTTGCGGTGGGCCTCCATCAGCGACAGGGTGTCCTGCCGCCGGAAGAGCCATGCGCTGCGGCGGTTGGAATGCAGGAGGGTGAACACTGCCATCTGCACCATCTGGCGCCTGCCACCTATGATCAAAGGGATCTCGCCCCAGTCGAACTCACACTCCAGACCAGGGGCATGCTCGCGACGTATATACAGCTCCGCCTCCTTGCCGTGCCTGCTGCCCATGGTCGCGCTGATGCGGCTGACATGGTTGCACACGCTCGGATAACTCAGGGAGAAGCCCTTGTCAAGGAGCATGCCGTAGATGCTACGGCATGTCCAGAGAAGCTTGCGCATGCCCGTGGCACGACGTACACGGTTCTCCTCCAGACAGGTGCGGATAATGTCCTTGATCTCATCTGTCACTACCGGACAGGTCCTTGCCGGTGTGTTGAACTTAGGCTCCGAGCCTATCAGGGCCGCGAAAGCCTTCATGTCGCACACGCCGTCTGCATCGAGACATACACGCTCATACTCCCAGACGATCTTGTCCACAGTGTGACGGCTGATGTGCAGCTCCTCCGCAATACGGCGCTTCGACTGGCCCTTGATACGATAACGGTGCAGGACCTCGTTTCTTTCTACCATAGTTTTCATTTTGTGGGACCGAGTTTATTTGACATAAATATAACTCTGGATCCCTGGTTAGACGTTCCCTATGGTGGCGCACTTCTCGGCTAGTTTTCTTGGCGCACTTCTCGATTAAATTTTACAGATTTAGGGATTTCCACGCGTCTTTACGACGAGTGGGGTAAGCTTCTTGACCGCACTTATTGCTCAGCACTTGACCAAGACTGGCATACAGAATACGGTCGTTTCCGAGGACGGGGACCGGAACAGCAGCGTTTCCGGGAAGGAGATATCCTGGAATTCCTGACGGGAGATGAGGTGCGTCTTGTCGTAGCCGGATCAAGTGGCTTTTCTATAGAATGGTGCTGGAACTACCGGGAAAGAATAAAGACCGATCCCCCTTTTCAGAAAAAAGACGGCACTCCGCTCACAGAAGAGGAGATAGACCGGATGTATCGCCTTGATTACTCCGACGATCAGATTACTGTATACTATACAGAAGATGAGCCGGAATCGGACGATGAGCCAATCCGCAGGCATTTTCCCGACCATGCCCATGTCAGTCCCCTTTTCCTTCTACCCCGTAGCAATAAGTTTTCGTGCAATGCAATGTCGATTACTGACGTACAGAATACACATTTTTAAGACAGAAGCACTGATGACATATTTAAGACAGAAGCACATAAGACACATATTGCTTTTGACCTTTTGTGCTTATGTCTTTATTATATTCTCATATCTTTACTTTATAGACAATCTGCCAGAATCCGGTCTTTCGTGAACCTATGCGTCTAAGCTCAACAAACCTCTCC
>JAIEBK010000020.1:15601-20704 GCA_029070945.1 Muribaculaceae bacterium | reverse complement strand
ATACAAATATTGATTTTTTGGAATATTAATCAGAATTGAATGTTGAGAACCGGGGAATATCCACATATTTCCCAAACCTCAACCATCAATTCTCAACTTTAAAATATGGCAACAGATAAAAAAACAGACAAAGAGCGCTCGGTAGAAGAGCGACTCACCGCACTCTATCGCCTCCAGACATGCCTCTCGGAAGTGGACCGCATCAAGAACGTGCGTGGCGAGCTTCCTCTTGAGGTGAAGGACCTTGAAGACGACATCATCCGTCTCCAGACCCGTATACATAACTTCCAGGATGAGATCGCCCGTCATGAAGAACTCATCAAAGTGAAGAAGGGTGAGATAGAGATGCGTCGCGAAAAGATAGCCCGTTACGACGAGCAGATCAACAACGTGCGCAATAACCGTGAGTTCGCTTTCCTCGAGAAGGAGAAGGAATTCGAAAACCTTGAGATCGAACTCGCAGAGAAGAATATCCGCGACGCACAGCATAAGATCAACGACAAACAGGAGGAGATCGTAAGAACCCAGGAGGAACTCACCGACCGTGAGCATAACCTTGAGGACAAGAAGAAAGAGCTCGAGGACATCATATCAGAGACCAAGCAGGAAGAGGAAAAGCTTCTCATGCAGGCAAAGGAACTGGAGACAAAGATCGACGACTATACGCTCAACGCCTTCAAGCGTATCCGCAAGAACGCCCGTAACGGCCTTGGCATCGTATGCGTGCAGCGTAATGCCTGCGGCGGCTGCTTCAACCGCATTCCGCCACAGCGTCAGCTCGAGATAAAGATGCACAAGAAGGTGATTGTATGCGAATACTGCGGACGTATCCTCATCGACGGCGTTCTCGCCGGCGTGGAGGAGATCGTCACTGAACAACCGCAGCCACGCCGCCGCGCACGCCGCGCGACTAAAGATTAAAAATTAATTATTAAAGATTAATTTTTCAGGTATGGTATTCCATACGGAATACCATACCTTTTTTCAATCAATACATGATACATTTCAGAAGATACGCCATTACCCTCATACTTATCATAACCTCCCTGCTCCCCGCAAAATCCGAGCAACGCCTTGAATTCATCTGGGGCCACCAGACCACCCGCTGCACATATCTCTCGCCCCTTTCCTACACCGGACCGGGCTACGGGCTCTCATACGAGTGGCGACACCCGGCATGGTGTGAGAGGACCATAGGCATGCAGGCACATGCACAGTTCGACTATGGCTATCTCCTGAGTCCGGCCAAGAATTCGCGGATGTATGACCTTACATTCCGCCTTGACTGGGGCGTGGAACGCCTTTGGAATACGTCTTCCGGGTTCAACTGGGCTCTCGGCGCAACGATCGGCGCAGACGGCGGAGTCATCTACCTGCCACGTAACGGCAACAATCCCGCCCAAGCCCTTATGTGGGCCGGAGCCACCATCACGGCCCGCGGCGAATACGACAGGCTGAGACTCTGCGGCAAACCGCTGCGTATAAGCGAGAGCATCGCTATACCCTCGCTCGGCTGCTTCTTCTGTCCTGCCTACGGAGAGACCTACTACGAGATATATCTCGGCAACCATAACGGACTGGCGCATTTCGGATGGTGGGGCAACCGGCCCCAGATACTAAGCCGGCTCCGCGCAGACTGGAAGCTTGGCCGCCATTCGCTGACTCTCGGCTTCGACTATCGTTTTCAAGGGCTCGAATGCAACGGTATCACCACCCGGATGGCCCAATGCTCGGGAGTGGTAGGAATCTGCTTCTAATCTTTTGCAGCACGTAAAAAAAGCAGTAAAGGCATCGTCTGAACAGATGATGCCTTTACTGCTTAGTGCGCCCGGGGGGACTCGAACCCCCACGTCGTTAGACACTAGATCCTAAGTCTAGCGCGGCTACCAATTACGCCACAAGCGCTATTGTGACTGCAAAATTAATAAATAATTCCGACCTAACAAAATTTTATTTCCTAAAAAAGCATAAAAGCCGCGGATTTCCTCACTGATCCAGGAGTCCGGCAACCTCACCGCATATGGAGGCAGTCTTACGGAGGTCACTACGCAGATTTCGCAGGCAACGACGGCCATATAGCCATAGCGGAACTGAAAGGGGAAGAAGCGGCAACGCAATATATCCAAGCCAGCGCTCAGGCGTTGGAGCATATACCCACAGAACACGTATGACCGGAATCTCGGAGAGTTTCATAACCACCCGAGGATCACGGCTGTCGGAAAGATAGTCTATCGTGCGGTTGAGCTCGTCTGCCAGACTATGTATGCCGCGGGTATCAATACCTCCGATGAAATACGAACAGTAGGCTTTCAACAGATTGCGCTGCGGAACCAAAGCGGCCTCAAGCGCCTCGCACCGGGACGAGACGATCTCAAGCATACGCTCACCTCTATCTACGTCTATATCACGAATGATGACCTCCTTAAGGGGCACATGACGAGATGACCTGAGACCGAAAAGCATCCTGAAGAAATTCTTATAGCGGTCGCTGTCGAAGACTGATGAGTCATTCATAGCCTTCCACGTCACATAGGCCCCCAATGGAGCCAGAATCATGGTGGATAGCCATATGCCTGCGGCTACGGGCCAGCGGCCGTCGCGTGCCAGCTTATAGCCAGTGTTGTCAAAGATATAATAGATCAGAAAGAGGAAGATCGAGACAACGAGCGGCGTGCCAAGACCACCCTTGCGTATGATGGCACCGAGCGGAGCACCGATAAAGAAAAAGATGATGCAGGCCACCGATAGGGTATACTTCTTGATCAGCTCGATCTCATGACGGCGGATGCTGCGCTTCTCCTCATCCATCGTAAGGCTCTTGAACTCATTGACATTCTGATGCTCTCTGGATATCCCCATAGCCTGACCGATAAGCTGCGCGGCGTCTGCCGGCGGCATAGAGCCGAGCACTGAATCCATCGAAAGGGGACGGGCGGCCGCAGCCAACTCCTCAGACTGCCTCCGGATCTCGTCACGACGCCTGACAGCAAACTCATCAATGCTTCCGTCGCTACGGGTGACCTCCATCATATCCGGACGAGGAAGCACGGAAGAGGCGTCGCGACGCAGATCGCGCGAGAACACCGAGCCTATCGAATCGACACGCAGCCCAATGGAGTCGATGCTCTGATGCAGCTCCGTGATGTTCTTACCGACGTATTGCTGGCGCATTCCCTGCTCGTCGAGACGGTTGAAGTTGGCATCAAAAGGAATTAGAATCTGCTTGTCGAAGAAATTCTCACGTCTGAAGGGAACGTTACGGTCATTGGTGCGCTGCTCCCTGAGATTCTCGAACTGCTCCCCTTCATAAAGATGGAGATACAGATGGCTCATATCGGGAGTCATCGCCATACGCGCCGAGTCGGCAAGGAGGATGGTGACGTTGTCGCCGTGATTGACGTCATAGATCATGACATCATAGAGCATGCCGTTCTCCTTGTTCTTTTCCTTTACAAGAAGATTATAGCCTGGAATCTGGTCGTAGAAGACATTTTCAGGAATCTCCACCTCCGGAGACTTCTGCCTGACGGAGAAAAGCAGCGTCCACATCTTCACCTGAGCCTTGGGCAGGACATCGTTCTGAAAGAAAAAAGCACCTATCGAAATAATACATACCAGTCCTATAAGTGGCGACATCACCCTCAGCAGGGATATTCCGGACGCCTTCATCGCCGTAAGCTCGAATTTCTCGCCGAGGTTGCCGAAAGTCATCAGCGAGGCGAGAAGGATCGCAAGGGGAAGCGCCATAGGCACCATCGAAACCGCAGCATAGAAGAAGAGCTCGCCGAGCACATCCATCCCGAGACCCTTGCCTACGAGCGAGTCGATATACTTCCACAGAAACTGCATAAGCACGATGAAAAGCACGATGAGAAACGTCATCGCGAAGAGCGGCAGAAATGTCTGCAGCATGAACAAATGCAGGCGCTTTACTATTTTCATACGGTTTCTGAGTGCAAAGTTACAAAATAATTCCTCAAGTAAAGATGTTATTCCAATATTTTTTGCTAAATTTGCGTATTGTTAATTCAACCTTACCGATTCGCACCTACTAAACCTTAAGACCCTGCCCTCAGGAAGGGGCCTTAAACTAAAGAATATAACCATGACACTGTTTGAAAGACTGACCGCCAAGGCCAAGGAAAACCCTCAGAGACTCGTACTTCCTGAATCTCTTGAACCACGCACGTTAAAAGCCGCCGACTACATCCTGCAGAACAAGATAGCCGACGTGACTTTCTTAGGAAAGGCCGAGGCAATCCTCGGGAAAGCCGATGAACTCGGACTCACCAACATCAAGAACGCGAATATCTGCAACCCCGATGACGTAGAGTTTACCGAAAAATATGCCGAGCTTCTCTGCGAGCTCCGCAAGAAGAAAGGCATGACTATCGACGACGCACGCTATCAGGTGAAAAATCCCCTCTACCTCGGATGCCTTATGATCAAGGCCGGCGATGCCGACTGTATGGTGGCGGGCGCCCTCAGCCCCACATCAAGCGTGCTACGCGCCGCCTTCCAGGTGCTTAAGACAAAACCCGGAATCACCTGCGTGAGCGGCGCCTTCATCATGCTGCTTCCCGAAGGATGTAAATTCGGCGATCAGGGAATGCTCGTATTCGCCGACTGCGCGGTAGTGCCTGATCCCACCACAGAGGAACTTGCACAGATCGCTATCGAGACAGCCAAGACCACAAAGAACATAGCCGGCCTTGATCCGGTCGTAGCAATGCTCAGCTTCTCCACCAAGGGCTCTGCAAGCCACGAGAGAGTAGACAAAGTGCGCAACGCAGCCGAACTCGTGCATCAGCTCGCTCCCGAACTCAAGGTAGACGGCGAGCTTCAGAGCGACGCGGCAATTGTGCCGAGCGTAGGAGCACAGAAGGCACCCGGCAGCGAAGTAGCAGGCCATGCCAACACCCTCATCTTCCCGTCGCTTGAGGCCGGAAACATCGGCTATAAGCTCGTGCAGCGTCTCGCGGGAGCCGGAGCAGTCGGCCCGATCCTCCAGGGACTCGCCGCTCCTGTCAACGACCTCAGCCGCGGAGCTACAGTGGAAGACATCATCAACACCATTATCGTAACCTGCAACCAGTCGCTGGC
>JAIEBK010000020.1:0-15501 GCA_029070945.1 Muribaculaceae bacterium | reverse complement strand
GTCAACGACCTCAGCCGCGGAGCTACAGTGGAAGACATCATCAACACCATTATCGTAACCTGCAACCAGTCGCTGGCTGAAAAGAAATAATTAAACCCCAATACTCAAAAATGAAGATATTAGTGCTAAACTGCGGCAGCAGCAGTGTTAAATACAAACTCATCGACAGCAACAGCAAGGAAGTGCTCGCCGAAGGTGGAGTCGAGAAGATCGGTCTCCCCGATTCTTTCCTTAAGTTCAAGCGCCCCGACGGATCAAAGGAAACAATCACCGTAGAGATGCCTGATGCGAAGGCCGCTGTAGAAAACGTGATCAAGGTACTCACCGACCCGAAAGACGGTGTCATCAAGAGTTTCGACGAGATCGACGCGGTAGGTCATCGTGTGGTGCACGGCATGGACAAGTTTAACAAGTCTGTGCTCATCACTCCAGAAGTTATCGAGAAAGTGAAAGAATGCTACACAGTGGCTCCGCTTCACAATCCCGCCAACATAGCCGGCATCGAGGCAGTCACCGAACTCATACCGAGCGTGCCTCAGGTAGCGGTCTTCGATACCGCCTTCCATCAGACTATGCCGGACTACGCCTATATGTATGCGCTCCCGTATGAGGCATATGAGAAATACGGCGTACGCCGCTACGGCTTCCACGGCACCAGCCACCGCTACGTGAGCAAGCGTGCCTGTGACTTCCTGGGACTCGACTATGACAAGCAGCGCATCATCACCTGCCACATAGGCAACGGCGGAAGCATCGCTGCAATCAAGGACGGCAAGTGTGTGGACACCTCAATGGGTCTGACCCCTACCGAAGGCCTGATGATGGGAACCCGCGTAGGCGATGTTGACCCGGGAGCGCTCGTATACCTGATGAAGGAGATGAACCTCGACG
Source organism: Muribaculaceae bacterium (assembly GCA_029070945.1). Classification (GTDB taxonomy): domain Bacteria; phylum Bacteroidota; class Bacteroidia; order Bacteroidales; family Muribaculaceae; genus Lepagella. The sequence goes on along the minus strand of JAIEBK010000020.1, from coordinate 14,610 downwards.
CCGACGGCCTGATGAACCTCATCAACAAGAAGAGCGGCGTGGCAGGAGTGAGCGGCATAAGCAACGACATGCGTGACATCGAGGCCGGAATCAAGGAAGGCAACGACCGCGCCCGTTTAGCGCTTGAAATGTATGAATACCGCATCCTGAAATATATCGGCGCATATGCTGCAGTGCTCGGCGGAGCCGATATCATTGTCTTCACCGGCGGCGTCGGCGAGAACCAGATCAGCACCCGCGAGAAGATCTGCAAGAAACTGGAATTCCTCGGCATCACCTTCAACGAAGAGGCCAACAAGACCCGCGGGGAGGAAGTCGAGATCTCCGGTCCGGACTCCAAGGTGCACGTTGTAGTGATTCCTACCGACGAGGAGCTGATGATCGCACAGGACACCGCAGCCATCGTAGGCAAATAATCGCTGAAGGCCTATGCTTGGTTTCGTAACCTGGAACGCCGACCCGATACTTTTTTCTTTCGGACCTTTCGCCGTAAGATGGTACGGGCTGATGTTCGTCACCGGCTTTTTCATCGGCTACCAGATTGTAGCGGCGATGTTCAAGCATGAAGGGGCTCCCGAGAAATGGCTCGGGATCCTCCTTACATATCTTGTAGTGTGCACCATCGTCGGAGCCCGTCTCGGACACGTGTTCTTCTACGAATGGGAGTATTATTCCGCGCATCCCGCAGAGATACTCAAGGTCTGGAACGGCGGTCTCGCCAGCCATGGAGGCACCATAGCGATCTTCATCGGCATCTGGATATTCAGCAAGCTGGTGACTCACAAGTCAATGAGCTGGGTCCTCGACAAAATAGTAGGACCCATCGCCCTCACCGGCTGCCTGATCCGTCTCGGCAACCTTATGAATTCAGAGATCTACGGAGGGCCGACCGACCTTCCGTGGGGATTCATTTTCGCAAGAAACGGCGAAGTCATCCCCTGCCATCCAACACAACTCTACGAGGCCGGATGCTATCTGCTGCTCTTTGCATTGCTTATGTGGATGTACTGGAAAAAGAATGCCGAGGAACGCCCCTGGCTTATGACAGGTGTGTTCTTCCTCGTGACATTCGGCTCACGGTTCCTGATAGAATATGTCAAGAACGTGCAGGTGCCATGGGAAGTGCAGATGCGTGCCGAATGGGGCATCGATCAGGGCCAGCTTCTGAGCATCCCGTTCATTCTCTTAGGCATATGGATGATCGTCTATGCAATGATGAAGCCACGGCAGCACTGGAATTTCCCGAACCGCTTTTCCGACGCAGACGAAAAGAAATGACCTAAGCTCCTTTACTCCGCAGCCAGGCTGACTCAAAATTATCTCGTATCTATAATATCATTAATTTCCCTTAGCTACTTACGTAAAAAAGATGCCAATCTCACGATTGGCATCTTTTTTTGATTACGGGCTAACACATGTGTTAAATACCGTTTTCTTAATGAACAAAAATCTATCTTCTTTATGATTTTTAAACATTTCAGATTGCAAAATTGTTTCAAAGACATTACATTTTAACACTTGTTAAAATATATGTCGATGAAATCAGATCAGCTGAGAATCGGAATCACGCGGTTGAGAGCAGCTATGAAAGCGTCCACCTCCTCAAAAGTGTTGTAGGCGGCAAACGAAGCACGTACCGTACCGCTTATACCAAGACGCTGCATAAGCGGCTGAGCACAGTGATGGCCGGTGCGGACCTCCACCCCGAGTTTATCTATCAGCATCCCCATATCGTAATGATGGATATCACCTACAAGAAACGATATCACAGCGCTCTTATGGGGAGAATTACCGAAGATACGCATTCCCGGTATCTCACGCATCCTCGACTCAGCATATTCCATAAGAGAATGCTCATGAGAGGATATATTTTCCATTCCTATCTTCTCTATAAAGTCAAGAGCCTTTGGAAACGATCCTATTCCTACGAAATCAGGGGTTCCGGCCTCGAACTTAAACGGGAGATCAGCAAACGTAGTCTTCTCAAAACTTACATGAGCTATCATCTCGCCTCCACCCTGATAAGGGGGCATACGGAGCAGATGCTCCTTCTTGCCGTAAAGAACTCCTATTCCTGTGGGTCCATACATCTTATGGGAAGAGAAAGCATAGAAATCACAGTCAAGATCACGCATGTCTACTCTCATGTGAGGCACGGCCTGCGCCCCGTCTACAAGCACAGGCACCCCTTTGCTATGGGCAAAGCTGATCATATCTTTTACAGGATTGACTGTTCCGAGCACATTTGAGACATGACAGAATGACACCATGCAGGTATGCTCATTAAAGAGTGACCGGTACTGATCGAGCAGAAGCTCACCACGGTCGTCAATGTCGACGACCTTTATCTTCAGGTCGGGCCTTCTGCCCTGAAGGAGCTGCCACGGCACGATATTGGCGTGATGCTCCATCACCGTGAGAATAATCTCTCCTTCAGGCGGGAACAGCGAGCCGAACGACGAAGCCACAAGGTTGATTGATTCTGTCGTGCCTCTGGTGAAGACAACTTCCTCCACGGACGACGCACCTATATAGTCGCGCACCCTCCGGCGGCATTCCTCCTGAAGCTCTGTGGCTTCCTGCGAAAGGGTGTGCACTCCACGATGGACATTGGCCTTGAAATCATCGTAGCCCGCGACTATCGCATCGACTACGCTCCGCGGAGTCTGCGAGGTAGCCGTATTATCGAGATACACCATTGGCTTCCCATCTATCTTACGCGACAGAATCGGAAAATCCCCCCGAATTTCCTCTACATCATAGCCCATCTTATAAGTAGCTAAGAAAAATTAAACGATTAATCTTTAAACCTTGACATTCAATCTTTAATCTGGTCATTACACGAGACCGGACACGAGGCGCATGCAGTCTGTTCTCCGGCGAACCGGCGCTCCACCATCAGCTTCAGCCTGTCGCGTAAAGGAGGCAGGGAGATGCCGTCGATGACATCGCTCATGAATGCCTGCTTCAGCATGAACCGGGCCTGCTCCTCCGATATTCCACGCGTCATCATATAGAAAAGCTGCTTCTCGTCAAGCTGGCCTATAGCCGTGCCATGGGAACACTTCACATCGTCGTTGTAGATCTCAAGCTGAGGCTTCGAGTGCATTCTGGCGCTCTCAGACCCGACGAGATTACGGTTTGACTGAAACGCCTCGGTCTTAACCGCTCCTTCAGCCACGTATATCAAACCGGCAAAAGCTCCCATAGCCTCACCATCGACCACATACTTGAAAAGCTCGTCGGTGTTACATTCCGGAACGTCGTGCGAAATCCTCGAATAGGTGTCAAGACGACGGCAATCGTCTTCTATCCCCATGCCGAGCATACGGAGCCGGGCATGGCGTCCGGCAAAACGGGTGAAGAACTCATTCCTTGTCGTGCCGTTGTAGAGCGTCATCGAGTCAAGAAGCACCTCCGAGCCGGCGTCCTGGCGCATCCAGAGGGAAGAAAGCCTCGATGTGCGCCTTGTACTCTCCTCAAGATCGTAGAAGTCAAGCCGGCTCCTCTCGCCGGCAAACACCTCTATCACCTGCACGCTACAGAAATCAACATCGGGAGTCTGCGTATGGTCGCAGAAAAGCACCTTAGCTTCGGAATCTTCCTCCATCACGACAAGCACCCTGCGGGCTGCGAGAAGAGAAGCTGAACTATTGAATATATTGACAATCTGGATGGTCGGCTCAACCTTGACGCCCTTACGCACACGGATCACCACACCATCCTGACACAGCAGGGTATTGAGTGCTACCGTGGGATTGGAAATATCAGCAAGCCGGCCGTAATGCTCTTCGATAAATTCCGGATTATTCCGCGCATAGGCGGCCAGCGACATCACCTCCACTCCTTCCGGCAGAAGGCGGCGACAACCGGAAGTCTCAGCAAACGAATCGTTGACAACAAGAAACAGAGAGGTTGTGAGCATCGGAACGTCACAACGGAAAGTCTCGGAAGGATTCACTTCGATACGGACCCTTGCGACGTTCACACCGAAATCGGGAGAAAGTATCTTTTCAAAATCCGTATGCCGGTAGTCTTCGTCCTTAAGAGAAGGAAGCCCGTTCTCTATCAGGGACGAAGCAGCAGCCGGACGCAGCCGGTTGATTGCCCCGGGGGCATTGGAGTCGATAAGTGCTCCATGTTCCTGCCAGAGGTCGATATATTGATCTATAGCACCCATCGCCTATGCCTCCCCTTTTATAGCATCCTTTGCATCGACTTCAGCCTTGATCCAGTCATAACCCTTCTCTTCGATCTCGAGAGCGAGTTCGGGACCTCCCGTATAGACAATCCGTCCCTTGTAGAGCACATGGATCACATCAGGCCGGATATAGTCAAGAAGACGCTGATAGTGAGTTATCACGATCGCGGAGTTATCGGGAGTGCGCAGTTTATTGACACCTTCCGCAACGATACGCAGCGCATCCACGTCAAGACCGGAATCAGTCTCGTCGAGGATAGCGAGCTTGGGCTCAAGCACCGCCATCTGGAAGATCTCGTTGCGTTTCTTCTCTCCTCCGGAGAAGCCCTCGTTGACGCTTCTCGATGCAAGCTTATTGTCAAGCTCGACAATAGCCCGCTTCTCACGCATCAACTTGAGGAAATCGGAGGCTCCCATGGGAGACTGGCCGAAATACTTACGTTTCGCGTTGACTGCGGCGCGCATGAAGTTGACCATGGACACCCCGGGAATCTCGACAGGATACTGGAAACCGAGGAACAGTCCCTCATGGCTTCTCACATCGGGTGTCATCCCGAGAAGATCCTTTCCCATGAATGTCACTTCTCCGCCCGTAACCGAATATGCCGGATTACCGGCCAAAACCATCGACAGGGTTGACTTGCCGGAACCGTTCGGGCCCATTATGGCGTGTACCTCACCCGGACGCACGTCAAGATTGACACCACGAAGAATTTCCTTACCGTCTATTTCCGCATGAAGGTCTCTAACTGATAGCATATCTTATATTCTTTTTCTAAAATCAATATTCAATATATAAAATTTCCAATTTATTAGTTCCCGACCGTCAACTGATCGTTCTCGCCTCCCACAGCTGGACCTTGAGGACATAATCTTCCGCCGACATCGTTCCCAGAAGTTCGGGAGCAAGGCGTATAACGCCGCTGACGAGATTGCCGTCGTCGTGCCTGACGCAGTGCATCAGCGGAGAGTCAAACGGCTGGCAAAGGGCGAGATCGAAAAGTATGGAGAGAAACATCAGGTATTTCAAAAGACAAAACGCCGCTCCTGCAATAGAGTTCACGATCCCAACGGGAATCATCCCGAGAATAAAATTCAGGATTCCCGTAAACATCGAGAAAACCATCATCGAAATTCCCCATACAATGCCATGGCCCAGTACCGACACAAAAAAGGTCTTTGCGACAGGATGATATACCGGCGGCAACCATCCGGCAAGCCATATGGAGAAATCCGGACCGACGGCCCGGGCGGCGACAACTCCGAAAACAAAGCCAAGTATCCCCGACATCTGACGCATAAATCCGGCGTGATACCCCCGAAACAATCCGACGAGTGCCACCGCGATGACCAGGATATGATAGATCGCCTCTCCCATTTTTATTACCGCTTGTAGTGCAGATTTCAAGTGCAAAATTAATAAAAATTTTGGAATCTAATGAATTTTTACATCTTTCGATTTGGCTATACATACAAATATTATTAATTTTGTAAAAAAATGAAGATACTGGCCGACATCCATACCCGTAAAACCGATATAATCGTATCTCTCTGCTTCCTCGCGGCGGCGGCTCTGCTTACATGGGCTGCCTACGCGGCATGGATTAACTTCCGGACCACACCCCCTTATGTAGACCGCGATCTGTATCCGATAGGAGGCATAGACATATCGGCCCATAACGGAGACATAGACTTCCACGCGGCTGTCGCCGACGGAGTGCAGTTCGTATGGATAAAAGCTACGGAAGGGACGGATTTCCGCGACAGGAGATTTTCCGCCAACTATAAAAAAGCCGGTGAGGCAGGCCTGAAAAGAGGCGCCTATCATTTCTTCAGGTTTGACAAGGACGGAGTAGAACAGGCTATCAATCTGCTCGAGGCCGTAGATGACCGTGATCTGGAGATGGGTGTTGCCGTCGATGTGGAATCATCAGGCAATCCGGACGGTATCGACGATGAACTCATAAAAGAACGTCTCGCCGCAATGGTGGACTATCTTAACCTCAGGGGACTCGCACCTACCCTATACTGCAACAAGACGGATTACTACAGGTATATGGCCGACTCATTGCCCGGAAATTCTCTCTGGATATGTTCTTTTTCATCCGACCCCATAGCCGCGCCCTGGACTTTCTGGCAGTACAACCACAAAGGAGCCGTCAGAGGCGTCAAGGGTAAGGTAGACCTGAATGTATTCGGCGGCCAGGTATCCGAATGGAACGACTTTATCTCAAAACAACAATATAAAGCCAATAAATACGTTAATTAGAAGTGAAACTGTTTAATTCTATACCAAAATACATCCATAGGCTTGCCGTTGCATTCGCAGTGGCCTGTTTTCCTGTGGCCGTCATGTCTGCCGCAGATCCGGACAGATATGCATCTTCTTCCGTTCTGGCCAAAGGCAACTGGGTGAAAATCGACATATCTGAGCCGGGCCTGCAGACTCTAAGCCGTCAGACCCTTAAGAATTTCGGATTCAGCGATCCGAAAGCCGTCTATGTATATGGCTACGGAGGCAGGATGATCTCAGAGGCACTGACCACCGATCATCCCGACGATCTTCCACCGGTTCCCGTGGTGAGAAAGGATGACGGTTCGATCACTTTCTATGCGACGGGCAACATAGCCACTAAGGCTTCTTCCACACCGTCCATGGCATACGCTCACACTATCAATCCCTATGGAGATTCGTCTTATTACTTCCTCAGCGACGTGGCGCCTTCAGACACCACGCCGTCTGTCGATCTCACGGATACCCAAGGAATGACAGTCAAGGAGTCATTCGTCTGCCAGCTCGTGCATGAACGCGAACTGCTTCAGTGCGCTGATTCGGGGCGCGACTATTTCGGAGAAGACTTCAGATCAAACAAGAACCAGACATTCAGCTTTGATCTGCCGGATAACGTCAGCGGCAACGCAACGATAAGGATAAGGTTTGCGACCAACACCTCAGGTACTGGTGCGTCAAGCAGCTTTATCGTCAGCGCCAACGGCAACAGACTTCCCTCCACAAAAGATGATATCTTAGCCGAGGTGACATCGAGCGAGCGATACTATAATGTAACTTCGTCCATAAAGAAAGCCGAAGGTGTCGGCAATTCCCTCGATGTCGGGATAGAATACCAGCAGGGGGGTGTGGTCAAAATTGCACGTCTTGACTGGATAGAAGTCGAATACAACCGTAATCTTGCCTTGAAGGATTCCCGACTTCACTTCATAGTGAACGCGAATGCGCCGACAGCCTACAGAATAAGCGGCGCCTCTGAGCAGACCATTATCTGGGATGTCACAAAACCATGGGACATCAGGGAAGTGAAGGGAACGTTCAATCCCGACGACAGATCGCTGACCATCGGAGTGAAGGAGAGCGGCATCAGAGAGTTCATAGCATTCGAACCCTCGGTCAAAGGCGCGTCCGTACCCGGAAGATTCAAGACCGCCAACCAGAACATACATGGGCTTCCGACACCTGATATGGTGATAATCACTCCCGAAGAATTCGCTTCTTCGGCAGAGCGTATCGCTGACCTGCACCGAAACCATGACGGAATGACAGTGCATGTGCTAACGCCCGAGAAGATATTCAATGAATTCTCAAGCGGCAATCAGGATGTATCCGCATTCCGTAAGCTCCTAAAGATGTGGTATGACCGCAGCGAAAACGATTCAACAGGTCGCAGATTCGGATATTGCCTTCTGATGGGACGCCCCACCTATGATCAGAAGAGAAAGAATCCGGAGACCATCAGGTCCGGATATCCACGCACCCTCATATGGCAGTCGCCCGACGGGACTACAGAGACAAAATCCTATTGCACCGACGACTTCATCGGCATGCTTGAGGATGAAACAGCCGAAAGGTCGATGCCTTCAAGGAAAATACTTGTAGGAGTGGGAAGATATACCGTCACTTCAGCCTATGAAGCTGAAGCGGTGGTGGCAAAACTGGAGTCATACATGACCGCGCCTCTATATGGATTCTGGCGCAACAACGCAATGATGATCGCCGATGACGGAGACAATGCCAACCATCTGGATCAGGCTCAGCAAGCTATTGAGTTCATGACGAATACTCCTGCCGGCGTCAACTATGCATATGACCGTGTCTATCTTGACGCGTTTGAAAGGAAACAGACAGGCTCCGGCGCGACATTTCCTGATGCAAAAAAACGCATGCTGATGAAATGGCAGAAAGAAGGATCATCCATCATCCACTATATAGGGCATGCCAATCCTAAAGAATGGAGTCATGAGAAACTTCTCACGTGGAACGACATGAACAGCATGTCAAACCAATACCTGCCGGTGCTGTATGCAGCTACATGCAGTTTCGGCAAATGGGATGCCGATGATGTAAGCGGGGCAGAGGTCATGCTGACCAATCCCGCCGGAGGCGCGATCGCCGTCATCACTCCAAGCCGCACTGTCTACATAGCCAGCAACAGCAAAATTACAAACTCGATCGCAAGAGAAATGACGACAAGAGGAGCTGACGGGAAAGGACAGAGGCTCGGAGATATCGTTCGTCTCGGGAAGAACTTTGCAGACAAGCCAGATGAGAACATGCTACGCTACCATCTGTTCGGTGATCCGGCGCTCAGAATGCCTATAGCCGAATATACGGTGACGATCGACTCCATAGCGGATAAGGCTGTCGCCATGGATATTCTTGAAGCACCCGTGATCCAGGCACGCTCGTCATTGAAGATTTCAGGCCGTATCACCGACAGCGAAGGCAATAAAGTACCTTTCAACGGCCCGCTCCAGTTCACTCTCTTTGATGCCGAGACCAGCATAGAGACACACGGATGGGGCGAGAAGGGAAAAGTAACAACCTATCAGGACCGGTCGACGAAACTCGCTGCAGGAAGCACGAATGTGAAAGACGGCATATGGGAATCTACTGTACTCATACCTTCCGAGATATCCAACAATTACTCTCCGGCTATGATCTCCCTTTATGCGTATGACAAGGACTCAAAGATAGAAGCCAACGGATCTACCACTAAACTTTACATCTACGGATACAATACCGATTCAACGGAAGATACGGAGGGTCCGGAGATCGAAAGTTTCACGGTGGGTTCGGCAGGAGGCGCAGGCTCCATCGTACACTCAAATCCGGTGGCAAAGGCGGTCTTCAGCGATGACAGCGGCATCAACATTTCCGACGCCGGCATCGGACACAAGATGAGCCTCATACTGGATTCTGAAAAGGTCTTCGATGATGTCAGCCAGTATTTCCTCCCCGATCCCGACGATGCGTCAAAGGGAAGCATTGCCTATCCCCTTCTCGACCTCGAACCGGGAGAGCATCAGCTCACTCTTACCGTCTGGGACAATGCCAATAACTCGTCGAGTGAGACAATAAACTTTAAGGTAGGGCTTAACATGCGTCCGCATGTCAACTCCTTGACCTCCTATTATTCGGGCGAGAAAGATCAGCTGAGCATAAAGGTAGATACTGACCGCGCCTTATGTACACTTCAATGTCGCCTTGAATTCTTTGACCTGTCAGGCAACCTCCTCAGGAGTCTGCAGCGAAAGGCATATGCCGGCAACGACAGTTCCTTCACTTTCGTATGGGATCTCAATGACTTCAACGGCAACCGCCTGCCAAGTGGCATCTACAATCTTCGTGCCACCGTCACTTCCGAGGATGGTCTCTCCACCTCACACAGCAAGAAAATCGCAATTCCGGCAAAATGACAATCTACGCAATAGTCAACGATCTTCTGAACACCTCGCATGAACCAGCACTGGAACAGACATCTCCGGTATGGACCCTGATCTCTCCGGCAGGCATACTTCAGGGTGGCAATCCCTATTTCGTTCCGGATTTCGATTCCAGGTTTGAGGCAAGGCTATCGCTTGCAATGAGGATAGGCAAACTCGGCAAGGGGATAGCTCGAAGGTTTGCCGGAAGATATGTCGAGGCAGTGGCCCCCGCCGTCGTGTTTGTCGCCACCGACCTTCTGCAGGTTCTTAAGACATCAGGATTCCCCTGGGCTTCCGCGATAAGCTATGACAGATGTCTGGCATTAGGGAAATTCACTCCAATGCCATATGACGAGATAGACGGATGCGAATGCTCCTTAGAGATTTACAATACGGATTCCGACGACATAATCACATGTAAGAAAGAGTCTCGCGTAAGGCTGGAGGAGATCATCGAAGCCATCAGCAGGGACAATACCTTAAAGACCGGCGACATATTGCTTACCGGACTGTCACGGACAGGGCCACAGGTCTTTCCCGGGCAGCGAGCCACACTGAAGCTCAATGGAGAGGAATCCATGAGATTCAACATACGATGAATTGATCGGCCTACATTAATGAATAATAAAAAGGACAGTCTTCACGTTAAATATTCATGACAACTTCAAGAACACTCTGCACAATGGCTTTGGCCACTATTGCGTCATACGCATATGCTCAAAGCGGCAACGACATAAAGGATAATGAGTTCAATCCGGTGCAGACCGGCGTGACGACTCTCAGCATCACCCCTGACGCGCGAGGCAGCGCTATGGGTAACCTCGGCGCGGCTACCGATGCCGACATAAACGCCCAGTTCTGGAATCCTTCGAAATATGCGTTCGCCTATTCAGCGGGAGGAGTCGGAATCAGCTATACACCCTGGCTCCGAAAGATTGTCAACGATATCTTTCTTGCCGATGTGAGCGGCTACCTGAAACTCGGAAGTTCCGACAATCAGGCCATAAGTGCGTCGCTGCGCTATTTCTCACTCGGCGAAGTGATAGTGGATGAAGGAGGCACCAATACGATAAATCCCTACGAGTTCGCGGTCGACTTCGGCTATGCGAGAAAACTCAGTGAGAAGTTCTCGATGGGTGTTGTGTTGCGCTACATCCTTTCCGACCTTTCTTACGAAGATTCTTATTCGGGCGACACAAACACCGCAGGATCAGCATTCGCCGTCGACCTCAGCGGCTACTACACTACGTTTCCGCTCATAGGCCGGAGCGAATGCCAGTGGAGCTGGGGATTCAATATCAGCAATATCGGTTCGAAGGTCAGCTATGACCATGGCACCAATTACTATTATCTGCCTACCAATCTCCGCTTAGGCACGAACTTCACATTCCCGCTCGCCGACTATAATCTTCTTTCGATAGGCGTCGATCTCAACAAGCTCCTTGTGCCTACAAAGCCGAGAGAGAGTGACTACGTAAATTCGGGAGGAGCATTCTATGACCCCGACAAGAACGAGAGTGAGAACGCAGCCGCTTACGACGAGGCTCTCCAGAAATGGGAGACCATGTCGCCGATCACCGGTATATTCAAAAGCTTCTCGGATGCCCCGGGTGGATTTTCAGAAGAGCTTAAGGAGATCAACGTGTCTTTAGGCGCGGAGTATTCCTACAATGACCAGTTTTTCGTGCGCATGGGCTATAACTATGAGAACGCGATGAAGGGTGGCCGAAGCTATTTCGGATTCGGTGCAGGTTTCTCGCTCAATGTAGTGCGTCTTGACGCTTCCTACATGCTGGCCACAGCACAGAGCTCACCGCTCGACCAGACCATGCGCTTCACCCTGAGCTTTGACATGGACGGCATACGTGACCTTCTCGGCAAACGCCGCCGCTAATCAATCAGACCATAATATGCTACGAATTGGCCAAGGCTACGACGTACACCGTCTTGTGGAAGACCGCGAACTATGGATTTGCGGCGTAAAAATTCCCCATACCTGCGGACTGCTCGGCCACAGCGACGCTGATGTGGCGATCCATGCACTGTGTGACGCGCTTCTGGGCGCTCTCGCACTCGGCGACATCGGCAAGCATTTCCCCGACTCAGACCCTCGCTACAAAGGAATAGACAGCAAGATACTTCTCGGCCACGTGATGAAACTTATACGGGAACAAGGTTATGAACTCGTCAACTGCGACATTACGATATGTGCCGAGGCTCCAAAATTCCGTCCCTATATCGATGACATGCGCGCCACACTCGCTGAGGTGATGGCGACCGAAATTTCAAATGTCTCGGTAAAGGCGACGACAACGGAGAAGCTTGGTTTCACCGGACGCCGTGAAGGCATAGCAGCAATGGCCGTATGCCTCATAGAAAAAACCTGACAAGCCGACAACCTTACAAGTGAACCTCAACGAAAAGCAGACTCTGGCCATGGAGGCCACAGAAGGACGTGTGCGCGTAGTGGCCGGAGCCGGCTCCGGAAAGACCCGTGTGCTCGCCCATCGATTTGCATTCCTTGTAAACGAACTCGGCATTTCTCCCGGCAATGTGCTTTGCCTTACATTCACCAACAAGGCTGCACAGGAAATGAAGCACCGTATCGCAGGTATGGTAGACCGCGGCAACGTCAACGACCTCATCTGCACCATCCACAGTTTCTGCGTCAAACTCCTACGCCGGGAAATCTACAAATTAGGATATCCGAAAAACTTCACCATAATAGACGAAACCGACGCCAAGGATCTCGCCAAGGAGGCCATGCAGGAGTTCGGCATAGACAGGAAAAAGAATACGGCTGAACGTCTGCTGAAAGATGTGGCTGCCCTCAAAGGCTATGATCCGGACGGATACATCGCAAAATACCTGCTGCCGGGCGCACCCATAGGGGCACCGGACGCCAAGATCAGATACATACAGCTGCAACGCAAGCAGTTCGCCCTTGACTACGACGATATAATCTATATGGCCACCTACATCCTCACTCATTTCAATGACGCGAGGAAATACTGGACCGAAAAGCTCAACTACGTGATGGTGGATGAGGTTCAGGACTGCAGCGGCGATGACTGGAAACTGATCGAGATACTTGCTTCGCATCACGGCAACCTCTTCGTCGTGGGCGACCCGGATCAGGCTATCTACGAATGGCGCGGAGCATCGCCTAAGACTTTCGTCAACTTCAAGGCAGATACAGATGTCATACTCGACATCAACTACAGAAGCACACCCGATGTGCTGGCAGTCGCCAACAGTATAATATCACACAATAAAAACCGCATACGCAAGGAACTGACAGCGATGCGTCTCAACGAAAGGCTTCCGGTGTGGATGCACTGCAAGAGTGAGAGCGAGGAGGCCGAATGGATTGCGTCCGTGATAGAGAACAACGCGCTTCAGGGCAGCCGGTTTATAGACAATGCGGTGCTCTACCGCAGCTCTTTCCTTTCCCGGCGCATAGAGCAGGCCTTGCTGAAAAGGAAGATTCCATACACTGTCTGGGGAGGAGTGCGATTTTTCGAACGAAAGGAAATAAAGGATATCATCAGTTATCTAAGGCTTACGGCCAATGAAAACGATGACATGGCATTCACCCGGATCGTAAACGTACCGGCACGCAAATTCGGAAGCGTGACGCTTGGGAAGCTCAGGCAGCTCGCCGAATCGGAGGGAGATTACCTCTACCCTACCCTCCGGCGTCATATCGGAGAGGCGGCGTTCGGAAAGAAACCCATACGAGAATTCATCAACCTGATCGAGAATGCCCGTTCGATAGCGGAAGGCCTTAAGGTTTCGGATCTTACCGAGCGTCTGATGCAGACGAGCGGACTTGACACAATGTACCGCACGGACGAGGAGGAGGAAAGGCTGGAAAATGTGGCAGAACTCCTGAATTCCATGATTGAGTTCGAGGCTACAAGATTTGAGGACGGAGAGTCCGACCTATACCATTATCTTAGCGAGATAGCCCTCTATACCAACACAGATCATCAGGAAGACAAGGATAAGGTGCGCCTTATGACAATCCATCAGGCCAAGGGTCTGGAATATCCGCATGTATTCATAATGGGTCTTACCGAAGGTGTATTTCCCAACCACCGCTCCATCCGGGAACGCCGCATAGACGGCGAGGAGGAAGAACGGCGGTTGATGTACGTGGCAGTCACACGCGCCAAGGATATGCTTTATCTTTCAGATGCAGAAGGCTACCTCAACGAAAGCGGCGCTCTGAAGTATCCGTCACGCTTCATTTCCGAAATCGAGAACGGGCTTATCCGCATTGAGGGGAATCCCGACAAGACACTTCTTGAAGGGACTAAAAACATGGTGCGGACACTCGATGAAGAACTGGGAGGAGGAGACTCAGAGGTATGGACAGCCGGCACGAAAGTCAGCCACCGCATATTCGGCGAAGGCACTGTAGAAAGCTATGATGCGGTATCCAAATCCTATAAGGTGCGCTTCGGCGAAAAGGTACGCCAGCTGATACCCTCCGTGCTTAAACCTTTATAAACAAAATTACGGCGGAAGGCCTCGAGGTCTTCCGCCGCATTACTTAATATTCGATAATTTCCTGCGTTGGGAAATCAAGCCAACAGGCTTGCTACATATGCGTAGTCAGGCTCGTTGGTCTGCTCTTCCACCATCTTGCTTCCCAAGACCTTACCGTCCCTGTCGATAACGAC
>JAIEBK010000002.1:3204-4446 GCA_029070945.1 Muribaculaceae bacterium | reverse complement strand
TATTTGGGGATGATGGTGAATGTGATGGAGCCGCGGGTGGATGTGGCTCCTTTTTTCGCGCTCCAGCGGGCCTGCATGGCAGCCTGCTCGCATTTACGGCGAATCTCGCGTGTCGCAGCTCCGGAGGCTGTGGCGGTCATCACCTTTCCTTCGGCATCTACCGTTATGGAAACTGTGACCGTGGTCTTATGCGCAAGGGAAACGTCGGGAAGCGGACATCCAAGAAACTGACGACCGGACATCTTGCCCGTGACCCCGCTTCCGGTACCGTCGCTGCCACCTGTGGAGTCGAACTTACCCTGCACGGATCCAGGCTTTGAGCCGAATTTACCGGCCATCGATGTGGCTACTTTCTCCTCCTCCCTCTTACGGTCAGGAGCAACTGTCTGCACGGGACTTTCCTCAGCAGATGTAATAAGGGTCTGTTCGGGAGAGGGAACGGTATTCTCCCCTGACAACACTGTATGCGGCTGCTCGACAGGAGCCGCAGCGGGAGCCCCCTTCACTTCCGGGGCCGGGGCATCGACGCCGACGGCATCCGGTTCGCCGATGCTTTTATGATTATCAAGAAGGAGTTCCGGGTCAAGAAAGATCTCATCTTCCTCAAGCTGCGGATTACGAGTGTCAGACGCCAAGCGTGCGTCGTAGCGCAGAGTAGCCACCAGAAGCCATATGAGCATCAGGCCTACGATCAGAAAAGTGACGACGGCAGCTATCAGGGAGTCTCTTCGCCCGGATGCATCAGACTTCCCATGCGCCGTAACGGAACTGCGGGACGTAGGATTCAGACTTGCATTCATATGGGCGTCACTTAATGGATTCTCCTTTGACTGCCGGAGCTTCCTGCAGAGCACGGGTAGCGAGCACCATCTTCATGCGGCGACGGGCGGCCATGTCGAGAAGTTCGACAATCTTTCCGTATTCCACTTTCTCATCGGCATAGAGCGCTATTCCGCGAGTGGAATCCTGCTGCTGTATAAGAGTGAGGGCGGCTATGAGTTCGTCGCGCGTAACAGCCTTCGGCACTGAATTAGACGGTATGGAATCAGTACGGTCCATCACGATGAAGAACTGCGAGAGGGAATCCACATACACTTCGGTAAGCGGTTTATCGGAAGTCTGCTCTGAACTCTGCGGAAGGTTGACGTCGATGGCTGCGGGAAAGATCAGTGTCGACGTCACCATGAAGAAAATGAGCAGAAGAAATATCACGTCGGTCATCGACGACATGGAGAATGTGTC
>JAIEBK010000002.1:0-3104 GCA_029070945.1 Muribaculaceae bacterium | reverse complement strand
ACGGCGGGTTCGTTGAGAAGGTCCATGAACTCCATAGTCTTTGTCTCCATGCCTGTCATCACACGATTGACACGGCTCACAAGGAAGTTGTAGGCGAAAAGAGCTATGATTCCGACCACAAGACCAGCGACAGTTGTGACCAGGGCCTGATAAATGCCGCTCGAGAGCACTATGATATTGGCTCCGGTACCGGCCATGGCAAGAGCGTAGAAAGCCTCAATCATACCCGTGACAGTGCCGAGAAATCCGAGCATGGGGGCACCAGCAGCAGTAGTAGAGAGCCATGTAAAACCCTTTCCGAGTTTAGCCACCTCGATGTTGCCGGTGTTTTCTATCGCCACAAGGACATCCTGCATAGGGCGTCCGATACGTGTAACGCCCTTCTGTATTAGGCGGGCGTAAGGAGTGTCGGTCTTTTTGCAGAGCTGCAGAGCGCTTTCGAGATCGCCTTCATGCACATAATCGCGAATACGGCCCATGAACGAGCTGTCTTCCTTGCTCGCACGCGAGATGGCGAGGCAACGCTCCACGAAAATATAGATGCTGACTATGAGCATCAAGGCAAGGGGAATCATGATGTAGCCGCCGTCCATGACGAGCGACCAGAGGCTTAGGGTTTCCATACTTACTTTAATTCATAATTCATAATGCATAATTCATAATTTTTCCCATTCTAAAATACATAATCTTTTACAAATTCACTGCTTCTATTCTAATTATACATTATGAATTATGCATTATGCATTGATGGGAGGAGGCAGGCGAGGTAGGCTTTGACGGTGGCGTCTAAACCGAGGTAGAGGGCATCGCAGATGAGAGCATGGCCTATGCTGACCTCATCCACCCATGGAATCATCTCGTGGAAATAGCGAAGATTCTCAAGGCTGAGGTCATGGCCGGCGTTGAGCCCCAGCCCGCATACACGTGCTGCAGAGGCGGCCTCAACGAAGGGAGCGATGGCCAGCTCACGGTTTTGGGCATAGTTGTCGGCATATTCCTTTGTATAGAGTTCCACGCGGTCGGCACCCGCTAACTTTGCCTCGAGCACCTGCACGGAGTCAGGATCAACAAATACAGACACGCGTATTCCGGCTTCCTTAAAGCGCCTTATTATAGCGGAAAGCATATCGAAGTTTTCCGTCACATTCCAGCCATGATTTGATGTGAGCTGGCCGGGTGCGTCGGGAACGAGCGTTACCTGAGCAGGCTGCGTCTCTATCACGAGGCGAATGAAGTCTTCCGAAGGATATCCCTCCATATTGAGTTCGGTGGAAACCGCCTGCTTGAGCAGGGGAACATCGGAACGACGAATGTGTCGCTCGTCGGGACGCGGATGGATAGTGATACCGTCCGCACCCGCAGCCTCACATGCCAGCGCGAAACGCACGAGGTCAGGGTTGTTTTCACCTCTGGCATTGCGGATGGTGGCCACTTTATTGATGTTGACACTTAGTCTTGTCATTTCTCTAACAGTAATGCATAATTCACATTGCATAATGCAGAATTCTTCTTCCACCGGAATTCAGACATATATACTCATGCGATATTATGCGTTTAAATTAATAATTTGTTATAACTCCAAGTTCAGTAAAACTAAACTTAAGGTTATGGGGTTATAGGTTTATGAGGTTATATGGAAAGATATGTCAATCTTTTCTATAAAAACAACGTTACAAAGCGAAAATATTACGCCAAAACGAGCTTTTCCGGTTCATTTATGGATAAAAAAACCTAAAAAAAACGAAACAGCATAGAAATTCGGCACGATATTTGTATCTTTGAAAGCGAAAACCGAAACAGATGTGATTTCATCGGCTGCGGCCTGACGCTTATTCAGGGCAAAGTTAATGAAAAACATTGAAAACACCAAAACAAAAAGAAACATTGACAACACAAGAGACACTCATACAGCGCGACGACTGCAGTCTGGTGACGCTCCAATGCTCTCCGGCCGATTTCAGTGCCAGCATCCTGACGCATGCATGTGAGGATGCAGGTGCTCCCGTAGTCGACTTACTCACCCAGCCTGCTGACTCAAGCAATATCCGCGTGACGCTGAGACTCCGCTGCGACGACCCCACGCCGGCCATACATAATCTGGAAAGGTATGGCTACGAGGTGTCGGAAGCGGAGGGTAACCACTACACTGATGCCTTAATCGCGGCAGAACGGCTGCTTGAGGTGCAGATGATGCTGAATGTGTAAAGGGTTAAGGGTTAAGAGTTAAGGGTTGAGAGTTAAGAGTTAAGGGTTAAGAGTTAAGGGTTGAGGGGAGAGACAGTAAATGTAGATTTGATGATGAGACGCAAGACATTAGCGCTGTATGGCAAATCCCGTCAGGATCAGAACCTGACAGGGATAATGAATTTCATGGCCGAAGCCCGGAATCGTGGTTTCGGCCTTTTGTGTCATGAAAAATTCGCCGCGTATCTCTCACGCTTCGGAGAGAATCCGGACTTTATTCCTCCTGTCTTTTCCGGTATTCCGGAAGCCGACGTAGCGATAAGCTTCGGAGGAGACGGCACATTCCTACGCACGGCCAGAAGACTTGCCGACACCGAGATGCCGATAGCCGGAGTGAATACAGGCAATTTAGGCTATCTCGCACATTTCTCGCTTGAGGACTGCGCGGAACTTCTTGACGGAATACTCAGAAAATCATTAAAGATGCAGCCGAGGCGCCTCATAGAGGTATCCGGGCCCGGCATTCCCGACGATTTTCTCCGCTGCGCGCTCAACGAGATAGCCGTACTGAAAGACGACTCGGCATCGATGATCAATGTAAATGTCGAGCTTGACGGTTTTTTTCTGGCAGACTACAGGGCCGACGGACTGATCGTATCGACTGCGACAGGAAGCACGGCCTACAACCTATCTGTAGGAGGACCTATCCTTCAGCCGGAACTTGACTGCATGGTGCTGTCGCCCGTGGCTCCTCATTCGCTTACGCTCCGGCCCATCGTGATAGCAGGTTTTTCCGAGCTCAGACTGTATATGACGTCAAGGACAGGTTCATACCGGCTAAGCGTGGACGGATATAGCGTCACGATGAAAGAAGGGAGCAGCCTTGTGCTTAAGGCTGCCCCCTATGTGGTCAATCTCCT
>JAIEBK010000019.1:3777-5940 GCA_029070945.1 Muribaculaceae bacterium | reverse complement strand
GGCTTTGTCGCTCGGTCACGATGCCCGCATCGCTCCCTCACTCCGCAGCCAAACCGACTCAGAATCGTCGGCGCGGATAATATACGTTTAATTTGACCAGCTACTTAATAGTAAATTTTATTGTCGTATAATTCAAGTTTCTGATTTGGAAATCCATTGTCATCCAAACGATTAAATCTCACGCAGAGGAGCAAAGGGCTCGCAGTGTAGAATAAATCAGCCTTTAAATATTGATTCCGAACCCTTCAGAAACTTAAGACGCGGTACTTTAAAGGTCGGACTTGCTTCGCTCGTCCGGGAGAAAGCAAAGGAGCAGAGAGAAAATTTCTAAATCCGAAACTTGAGTCATATAAAATGATAACGTAAGAATCCTCTGAGTGGTTGAGTCTCTGCATTATTTCGCCAATGTTTTTCTTTTTACACAAATATTTGAGAAGAATCATATTTTTTGTTAATTTTGTGAATCAATAAACTAAATAGGTCTCTATATAAAAAAATTCGAATATGGAAAAGAGGGTGATTTCCGGCTTATGTATGATGGCTTTTATAGCTTGCAATGGATTGGCGGCCAAGGTAAATACAGAAAGACATATAACTGTGGGTGACACGGAAAGGAAGTATGTCCTGTACGTGCCTGATAATGTCAGGGAGAATCCACCGTTGGTGATCAGCCTGCATGGAGCGGCAGGACACGATACTGACAGAAGCCCTTTCCGCACATCTGTGGCTGATTCCGAAGGATGCATCGTGGTGTATCCCCAGGGTCTCGACCAGTTCTTTCCTGTATTCGGCGGATATATACCAGGATGGAACGCTTCTGGAAAAGTGAATGAGGAGATGGAGTTCTTCAAGGCGATCATCAAAGCTGTGGATGATGAATATGACATCGACCTTAACAGGGTATATTGCTGCGGATTTTCCAACGGCGGCATGATGACATATGCCAACACCAGTGCAGCCGCAGACATCTTCGCCGCCTTCGCCTCGATCAGCGGGTTCCCGCTTAATGAGTTTCATCAGCATACTGTCGGCGAACGTCCCGTGCCGTTCCTTCACATCCACGGCAAACAGGATGACTTTGTGAAGTATTCATGCATGCCTGTGATACGCGATAATATGGTGGCACGCAACGGTTGCAATCCAGTCCCGGAAGTGACAGTGGTCAATGGCCGATATACAAGAAGCGATTATACTACGGGCGACGGTGGATTTCCATACGTGTATTATGAAATTGACGACATGGGCCACAATGACTATACGGATAAGACTGATGAGGGAAACTCCGCACAGACTATGTGGAACTTCATGAGCCGATACACCCTGAATGATCAATGCGACAAAACCCTTAAATGGAGACTCAACATAGATGCGGAAGGTTTCGACCCCAGTCTGCACAACTGGAAAGTCTCAAACGGTGGAACGATATTCCGTTATGGAATTTCTAAGAAGGAAAACAATGCCGATAATAACGTATATCCCTCTCTGCAGTTTAATGAAGGCAACTACAGACTGATGTTTGAGTCAAAAGGGACTGACGGCAACAAGATTCAGATACAGCTGAAAGACCTTAATGACAATAGCATCATTCTCAATATGATCGGAGAGGTCGGAAAACCAGTTGTCATGCCGTTCTCCGTAGATAAATATAGCGAGTACAAAATAACCATAGTGAAGGATAATGCTGAGGATAAGTTTACAAGTTTAGCCATTCATTCAGCGGAAACACCGGCCGAAGCCCTTAACTGTGAGTTCACGGACGCCGATCCAGACACCAATATCCATAAATAACAACAATATAACCTTACGAAACTTAAAATGCCGTGAGGCCATTCAGGCCTCACGCTATCCCAAGCAGCTCTATTTCAAAAATCAGGGTAGAACCTCCCGGGATCCCGGGCTGACTGAACTTCCCATACCCTTTATCGGCGGGAATATACAATTCCCACTTATCTCCTATATGCATCCGTTGCAGTGCGATAATCCAACCTTCGATCAAATCCTTCAGACGAAATGCCGGTGCGACTCCACTGAGACTGCTGTCAAACTTCTTCCCATTTATTGTCTTACCCGTATAATGCACCGTCACTACACTATTCCGGTCAGGAGTCTTTCCTTCTGTATTTCCCGACTTAATCACGCGGTAATATACTCCGCCTCCAAGAT
>JAIEBK010000019.1:2220-3677 GCA_029070945.1 Muribaculaceae bacterium | reverse complement strand
AATCATTTTGGAGCATAGAAGAGAGGAATAAAAGTGTCTTTAGCTATTGTAACCGCTGTTACAGTAACCGCTGTTGCAAAACATTCATCTTCATACGGGCAGTTCTCTGAAGTCGGCAATCATGTAGTCTGGATGAGCGGCTTGAAGCGAGGCGATTGATCCGTTGCCATAAGTCACGGCACATGTGCGGCATCCTGCAGCGTTGCCCATCATTATGTCTACATCTGCATCTCCTACCACTAAGGTGTCATCGGCATTCCAGCCGAGAGCCTTGAGGACTGTCAGAACCGGCTCCGGGTCAGGCTTTCCTTTGGTGACGCTGTCGGCTCCAACCACTATGTCAAACCAATCTCCGATTCCAAGTTTCTTCAGGTAGTCAGTCAGCGATACGAGCCGGCGGCTTGATGCTATGGCGAGCCGGCACCCGTTGGTTCTGAGTTTCGTAAGGGTCTCGATTACTCCAGGGAATGCTTTTTCATGCGCATCTTTCTGCAATCTGTCGTAATTCGCCCGAAAAACCTTAGCAAATTCTTTATTGGATATATCAAGATCCGGATAGAGATATCGTCCGGCTTCATCAGTTCGAATTCCTATTATAGCACGGCATTCCTCATCGGTCTTGTCAGGAAGTCCCATATCCTTTATCGTAGCCTTTATAGTGGAGAGGATGACCCCGGATGTATCCATCAGAGTCCCGTCGAAATCAAATATATAGTTCATAAGATTCTAATTTAATTTTCGTAAGCTCAACTTAAGTATATTGGTTAAGTAGCTATAAGATTATTTCTTTTTTGATTTTGGAAAGGGTAGTTTATCCCAGAGTATCTCGATCACTTTTCGGACCTTATGCGGATCGGCAAAATCAAGAATATACGCTTCCTTTGCTCCCTCGTAAGGGTAACCGCACTCCGCATCTGCCATCAGATCGGCAATACAAGGAAGTTTCCTGACATATGCAATATTGTCGCAGGCAGTGATCACGCACTTCTCGTTGACATATATCACATAATCACCCATCATCTTACGGCTACGTACTTCTCCCAACGGAGCAAGCACATTGCAGACGAACTCTATAAACTCAGAGGAACAAGCCATAATCGTTATTATTTCAGTGGGAATTAATACTTATCGTATATGATACTGTAGGCGCGGCTGACGAGATTAAAAACCATTGAGTCAGGAATATCACCGCCAAGAGCAACGTTGAGCCATAGCCGCATATTCTTTCGCCCGGGAAGCACAGCCGTATGATTTAGCGATATTTCCTCAATTTCATCCGCAGTAGAGCGCATGGCTACCCAGGTGAAATCATCAAGGTCGAACATACAGAACATATGTCCCTTCACATAGAACACAAGTGTGGAGTCATACCTACGCGCAAATTTACCGAACGGAATCTTCTCCTCCACTTCACCCAGAGACAGACAGTATTCCCTCAATTCCTCTACATTCATATA
>JAIEBK010000019.1:0-2120 GCA_029070945.1 Muribaculaceae bacterium | reverse complement strand
AGCAGCTAAGCAGCTCACAAAATTAATAATTTTCAATGAAACAGGCAAGTTGTATTCAAATGAAACAGACGTAACCATCCAGCTGTGTGGTTCTTACTGACGATGCTTATAGCCGCATCAATCACCGTCAAAAAACTGTGTTAGGCCATTGAATCCATGAAAAGCCATACGTTGAGGGAAATAGTAAATCATA
This sequence comes from Muribaculaceae bacterium, assembly GCA_029070945.1. Lineage (GTDB taxonomy): Bacteria > Bacteroidota > Bacteroidia > Bacteroidales > Muribaculaceae > Lepagella. The sequence goes on along the minus strand of JAIEBK010000019.1, from coordinate 1,927 downwards.
AAATGTAAAGACCGGAATTCCGCAAAGAATCCGGCCTTTATTGTGTTTCTAACCTTACTTTGTAGTTCTTATCTTATGTCGGAGTAAGGGGCGTCGGAGTCAAGGACTGAATAGCCCATCTTCACCTCTACCTGTCGCATCACCTCCCGCTTCAGTAAGTCAAGATGATCACTGTCAAGCAACGGGAGCACTTCATCGTGGTCGTCAAGCGGTTCAATCTGCGGAGCAGCTACATACTTCACATCCGCAGTCGGGAATTTTGCCTTCACATAGTCACAGACTGCATCTTTTATACGCTGAAATTCTTCGCTGCGCTCGAACTCTTCGAGATTCCCGTCGAAGGGGACACTGTATCTGTCAGAAGCACCAAAGCTCACGACATATGCTCTTTCTGTTTTCATAGTATGAATATTTTAATAATTTAAGTTTCGCAAGCTTACTTAAGGGTTATGGTTTAAGGGGTTAAAAGTTTAAATTTGACTTCGGGAGTTGCCACCCAGACTAAAACATCATGCTCCATATTAACCTTTTAACCTGATAACCTCATAACCATCAACTTTCACTTGCGAATAGTTGAGTAATTAAGATCCTGAAATTATCTTCATCTAATTAACGTCGCCATTCAGATATTGGTTCAACGTTTTCTATACTGCAGGTCTATGCCTTTGTATTTCCTTTCCTTAGGATTATTCCAATGCTCGAACAGTCCGAGCGGCCGGTCGAGCGGTTTGCCCTCCTGCATGTATACAGTTCCGCTCGGGGTATCAGGGATCGTGGCCGCTTCCCGAAGATATTCGTCGCAAAAGTTAAGGCTGCCGAACTCCGGCCATTCGCCGATGATAATGTCCATCGCCACGGCGTCACAGGCCACCTCATCCTGAGAAGCAATTATCGAGCAGGCCCAGTCGCCGCAGAACGGGTCCTTCATCCATTTAGGATTCGGAGCGCCGTTCACATCACGCGACCCGTATGTTCCGTCAATCAGGAAGAGCAGTGTTTTCTGTCCGAGGTCCTTATGCGACATGAAATCGACAAAAGTCTTGTAGCCCGGTTTTCCGTTGCGTTTGTCCTGACTGATGTTGTTGTGGGCGTTCTGCCTCCAGAGCAGGTTGATGTCAGTGGCTCCATACCAGTTCTTGCCCGTCAACGTCACTCCCGGACCGGAATGAGTCTTCAGCAGTGCAGAGTTTATCAGATAGTCGGCGTCCACAATGCATTTCGCAATTCCGCGTGCCATCTTGCCATTGTCGACGGAATATACTATCTGTTCGGGATAATACTCACACTTCTCACGGCCTTCGCCTCCGATATTGTCTATAAACCTTACCTTCGGAAACCTACGGTGCACCTTGAAGTATATGCTGTCGGTAATAGTCCGGCTCGGCTCACATATAATGATATCCTCTTCCCGCACTCCTCCGTCTTCCACCATCGAACGCACAAGAGCCAATGTAGTGAACGGGGACGAATTCAGTTCTATCGTATCACGATGTGAGATGGCGTTGTTCATATTGAGTTTAACCGCAATAGTCTCACCTTTCTTATAGCCGCGCTCCCCACGTCCGTGCGTCTTGTTGAAGTTGCGAAAAAGCGCGTTCCAGGCCTTTTTAGGTGTGGCCTCACCGGTCAAGGTCATCACAGCCTCAGGAATCATCGCGTCTGCAAGCGTCTGGTCGTTCCAGCGGTCTTCAACCCAGAGTCCGGTCTTGCCGTCCCATTTAGCTACCCCCGGACTGTGTATCCAGGCAACACGTCCGGGGTGTATGCCACGCCCCTCGCCTACCGGCCGGTTGACGCCGGAGAACAGCCGCGGAGACCTTCCGTTGAAGTCCCCGAAAAACAGTCGGTTCCTGTTTACGGCATCGCCGAGAAGCTGAATGGTCGTGGAGGGTCCAAGGTCGGGATCCTTCCATGCATTCAATTCCCA
>JAIEBK010000189.1 GCA_029070945.1 Muribaculaceae bacterium | reverse complement strand
TTCTGGGAGAAGGTATATGCCGGAGTGAAGGAAAAGATTTCGAAGATGAGCAAGGTGCAGCAAGCTATGGTAGGACGTGCAATCAGAGTCGGGTACCGACGTAATCTTGGATTCCGACGTGAAGGCAAACCGGTGCCATCATGGCTTGAGAAAGAATACCGTTTCTGGGATAAACGTGTATTCTCAAAAGTAAAGAAGACAATAGGACTGCCCGACCCCAAGATGTTTCCGACTGCAGGAGCCCCCCTTAGTCCGCGCATAACGGAATTCATGCAGTCGATCGGCATAAACGTCATAATAGGGTACGGTCTGAGCGAGACTACCGCGACGGTCTCCGCATTCCCGTTTGTTGACTATGAGATCGGCACCGTCGGCCGACCTCTTCCCATGGTAAAGGTAAAGATCGACAAGGAAGGCGAGATCCTTGTGAAGGGCCCCACTGTTACTGCCGGATATTACAACAACCCAGACGCCAATGCCAAGGCTTTCACCGACGACGGCTGGTTCCGCACGGGAGATGCCGGATACTTCACCGAATCCGGAGCACTTGTGCTCACAGAGCGTGTAAAGGACCTATTCAAGACCTCAAACGGAAAGTACATCGCGCCCCAGCTCCTTGAAAGCCGTCTTGCTGAAAATAAGTTTATCGATGAAGTGGCGGTGATCGGCGACGAGCGTAAATACGTCACTGCACTTGTTGTGCCGAACCTCTCACAGCTTCTCGCCTGGGCAGCATCAAAGAAACTTGATACGGAAAATGTCGAGAACCTTCTGAAGAATCCTGTTGTGATCGACATGCTAATGAGCGAGATCGATGAGCTTCAGAAAGACCTTGCGTCTTACGAGCAGATCAAGAAGATCACCTTGCTTCCCAACCATTTCTCTATCACCCACGGAGAAGTTACAAACACAATGAAGGTACGCCGTCCGGTGGTGGCAAAGCGCTATGCGAAAGAGATAGAGGCCATGTATGACGGTCCCAAAGACGGCGACACCCCTATTATCCCGGAAGAAAGTAACGAGAAATGAATGCGAAGATCAGCAGACATATCATAGACGGAAATGCGACTGTCAGGGAAACTCTGACAGCTCTGAATGAGCTGAGCGGTGATTCCATGACGCTCTTCGCCGTCGATGACGCAGGGAAACTGATCGGAAGCGTGACTGACGGTGATATCCGGAGGGCTTTGATCGCAGGACACACTACGGAAGACAAAGTTCACGACATCGCTTTCAGAAAATACATCTACCTTACGTCTGACGCCTCACCGGATGAAAAATACCGTATTGTAGCTTATGCCCGAGAAAAAAGGATCAATCTGCTGCCGGTCACCACGTACGGAAGGCTTACCGATATTGTAGACCTGAGGAAATTGAAGTCAGCCATTCCGGCCGATGCTGTCCTTATGGCAGGGGGCCGGGGAGAACGGTTGCGTCCGCTGACTCTCGACACTCCGAAACCGTTGCTCCACGTAGGAGGGAAACCGATCATAGACTATAATGTCGAGTCTTTGCAACGATACGGAGTAAAAGACATATACGTGACCGTAAACTATCTTAAGGAGCAGATCATCGACCATTTCGCCGACCCAAAATGGAACGGAAAGGTACATTGCATAGAGGAACCTTGCCGGCTCGGGACTATGGGAAGCGTTGCGCTCATAGACACTCTTAGCCAGGACTATGTGATCGTAATGAATTCAGACCTGCTGACCGATATAGACTTTGAGAAGTTTTGGCGTCATCATGTCGACACCGGAGCGGTGCTCACCATGGCGACAGTTCCATATACTGTATCGGTCCCGTTCGCGATTCTCAGGACGGATGGAGACCGGGTCACGGGACTTGAAGAGAAACCTACATTCAACCATTTTGCCAACGCAGGCGTATATATAATAGACCGCAGGGTTTTGAGGAATATAAGACGGGGGGAATACCTCGACGCTCCCGACTTTGTGGAGTCATTGATCGAGAAAGGGCTGAAAGTATCTCATTTCGCTATCGAAGGCACCTGGATAGACATCGGTTCTCCCGATGACTTCCGGTATGCCAATGAAGTCACTTCCCGCCGCTTCTGAACAAAGATCAATGAAAAAAGATTAAAGATAAAGAATCCGGAATATGGAAAAGAGACGACAGATTCTCAATTCTAAATTCTCAATTCTAAATTAGACAGATATGGCTGAATCGAATTTTATAGACTATGTAAAGATACTCTGCCGCTCAGGAAAGGGCGGCGCAGGAAGCCGGCACTATCACCGGGCAAAATACATTCCCAAAGGTGGCCCGGATGGCGGTGACGGTGGTCGTGGCGGCCACATAATCCTGAGAGGCAACAGACATAAATGGACTCTTCTCGACCTCAGATATCAGAGGCACATCTTCGCTACCGACGGACAAAGCGGCGGTGAGAACCGCTCTACCGGTAAGGACGGTGAGGACCGTATTATCGAGGTGCCGGTCGGCACTACGGTATTTGATGCAGACACCGGAGAATACCTGTGTGAGATCACACGCGATGGAGAGGAAATCAAGCTCCTTCGTGGAGGAAAGGGAGGCCGGGGAAACGTACATTTCGCAACATCGACCAACCGTGCTCCACGGTACGCCCAACCCGGACAGCCTGCCATAGAGAAGGCTGTCGTGCTCGAGCTGAAACTGCTCGGAGATGTGGGCCTCGTGGGATTTCCGAATGCCGGGAAATCCACTCTTCTTTCCGCTATTTCAGCAGCTAAACCAAAAATCGCCGACTATCCTTTCACCACCATGGAGCCGAGCCTCGGTATAGTAAGCTATCGTAACGGGCAGAGTTTCGTGATGGCAGACATCCCCGGCATAATTGAGGGAGCAAGCGAAGGTAAGGGTCTTGGACTCCGCTTCCTACGCCATATCGAGCGAAACGCTGTGCTACTCTTCATGATTCCTGCTGATTCCTCCGATATAAAGAAGGACTACGAGATACTTCTCAACGAGCTGAAGCAGTTTAATCCGGAACTTATGGACAAGAGCCGCGTGCTCGCAATTTCTAAGTGCGATATGCTGGACGAGGAGATGATGGAGGAAATGAAAAAGGAACTTCCTGAAGGCGTACCTACCGTTTTCATCTCAGCCGTGACGGGATTCGGCCTCACAGAACTGAAAGACCTTCTCTGGCGTGAGATCAATTCAGAGGATAATCTTGCGCAGTCCACTATCACTCACCGCAATCTTGACCGTCACCACCGCGTGGCTGAGGAAGACGAGTTCATCTTCCACCAGGACGACGTGGAAGACGAGGACTGGATGCCGGAGACCGATGAGGAATGGGAAGACGAGTTCTGGGACGAGGAGCAGTCCGTCAACGACGAAGACGCCACATGGCGCGGCTCCAAGAAAGGTACCGGCAAATAACCACGATCTATTGCATCATAACATACCTTAAACATGCAGGAACGCACGGCCGTGCGTCCATCAACATGTTTGCAGACATAATTATGTATTATGAATTTGAACAGGCCATTACTGCAATTAGACATAGAAGGGATTCTCAAGAAGAGAATCCCTTTGCGTAAGCAGAAGTATATACCCCGATTCCTCTACGGAGTACTCTCCCGCCTCATACATCAGAATGAGCTTAACGAGATATTGAGAATCAGTTATCCCTCGCAGGGAAGCGAATTTTCCGGAAAAGTACTGAAACACCTTGACATTGATGTAGAGGTAGAAGGAACGGAAAATCTTCCGAAATCTGACCGGCGTGTGGTATTCGCGTCAAATCATCCCTTAGGAGGACTTGACGGCATAGCCCTTATAGCGGTTTTAGGGCAACGCTACGGCGATGAGAACATTCGTTTTCTCGTAAATGATCTTCTGATGAATGTGGAGCCGCTCAGCACTGTATTTCTCCCGATCAATAAATATGGGAGTCAGGCGCGGGCCGCAGCGGAGGCCATCAACGCGGAATATGCCTCCGACCGGCAGATCGTGATTTTCCCAGCAGGGCTGGTATCGAGATTACATCCGGGAGGAGAGGTACACGACCTGAAATGGCAGAAGGCATTTGTACAGAAGGCCATAGAGAATGACCGTGACATCGTTCCTGTAAGATTTGTGGCCCTCAACAGAAAAAGATTTTACCGGCTTGCGAAATGGAGGAAGAAACTCGGCATCAAGGTGAATATAGAGCAGGCGACTCTTCCAGCCGAGCTGTGTGCATCAAGAGGAAAGCGATTCCGCATCATCATAGGAAAACCAATAAGCGTCTCCGACCTGAAGAAATCCGGCAAATCCTTTCCACAGCTCGCCGAGGAAATCCGCGAACACGTCTACACCCTCCACAAACCAGAAAAACTCTGATCCTCTCCTTATTTAGGCTGAGAGAAATTCTCAGTTAAATAAGGCTTTTAAGCATAGAGAGGGCATAGAGAGGGCAGACTGTGATCTGGCGTGTGGCTTGTGCTTCTTCATCCTTGTATTCGAATGATCCGAAATTCTCAAGGGAACATCGTACTCCCCTTTCAAGTTTCTTTTCCCTCATGAAGATCCAGAGACTCTTCATGCCTCCTTTCATTCCGGCTTTTACTTCAATCGGAAGCACTTCACGACTAACACTGTCAATATAGTCAATCTCTGCTTGAGAGTTCTTAGCATCCCTTATCCAATAGTAAAGGGTCTGCCGAATATTGGGACTCTGATACCTTTGCATCTCAAGACCTGCGACCAATTCCGCAAGAGGTCCCCGGTTGACTAAGTTTGCCGCACTTTCAGTCAGGATTTCCGCAGTCATCTGACTTATGTCTCCCAACGTCATGTTGAGGATTCGCATCATTATGCCCGAATCAAATATCAATATTTTTCTATAAGCCATATCGGACCCACTTCCCAATGGAAGACCATTGGCATCAGTACGTAGGACAGGCACACATAGACCTGCAAGTATAAGCATTTCAAGAGCTTTCTTCACTTCATCCGTCCTATATCCGCCCCCAACAGCAGAATATGAAAACTTACTCGTTGCTTGCGAGGCGGCACTTCTCAACGTCATGCGGAGCAATTGAGGGTCCACTTTCTTCTTATATTTCGGAAAATCATCCTCATAGCTTATCAGAAGATCGTCCTGAAGCTCCTGACATTGAAGATAATCATGAGTCTGTACCCACTTCGACACAACCTCAGGCATCCCGCCTATCAACAGATAAGTACGGAATATCGACACAAGTTTTTCATGCAGAGGTCCTGGAAGAGGATTTTCCGCAGAAGCCTGATTTCTTAAATCCAAAAGTATTTCTTCACCGTTTGCATATAGAAACTCATCGAAGGTCATAGGATACATGAACATAGAGTGAATACGTCCAACGCCAAAGGCAGGAAGTTCCTCAAGCGCGAATTCAAGAAGTGAACCGGCAGCTATTACATGAAGCTCAGGCATATCCTCCTT
>JAIEBK010000188.1 GCA_029070945.1 Muribaculaceae bacterium | reverse complement strand
GTGAGACGCGGCGACTATGAGGCGGCTCAGAAATGGTTTGAGAAAGCATCAGAGGCCGGTCTGCCACAGGCAAGGGCTACTCTCTTCCAGATGTCACAGATCAAAAAGAAATAAATAAATCAATAACAATTATATTAACAATTAAATCATTAATCAAATGAAGAAACTATTTCTTCCGCTTTTAGCGGCAATGGCTCTCGTCAGCTGTTCACAGAACGAACCGAATAGTTCTGACGACGGTAAATCTAATGACGTAAGCTACGTAGCTGTAAACATCGTACAACCCGGTGGCTCAACCCGTGCTGGATCTCCTGATTTCGAAGACGGTACAGATGTTGAGAACTTTGCTCAGCAGGGTCTGTTCTTCATCTTCAATGAAGGCCAGGGTGATGAAGCAGACTTAGTAGGTAATGCTCAAAGACTTGCTTTAAGCCCAAGCGACAAGGATCTTACCACTACTCCCGCTGTAGAGAAAATATATAGTGCGGTTCTGGTAGTTGATGGTGTAGAAGAAAAGCCAACTGAGAACATTCAGATTGTCTGCATCCTTAACGCTCCTGCAGGTATTGAAACCGGTATTAAAAACCTGAAAGACCTGACCAATAAAATGGAGAACTACGACGCTCATACCAAAGGTTCCTTCATCATGAGCAATTCAGTTTATCGTGACGGAGGTTCTAAGGTTCTGGGAGCAACTGTAACAAGTGATAATTTAAAACAATCATCTGCAGAAGCATTGGCAAATCCAGTGCAGATTTATGTTGAGCGCGTCGTTGCCAAGGTAGATGTTACCACAAAGGGTGAAGGCTTCACCTATGAGACTATGGAGCCTATGATTGATGGTGTTAAGAAACCGCTTTATATCAACATCAAGGGACTTGAAATTGCAAATATTGCTGAGTCTTCTTACCTGTTGAAGAATATCTCCAATCCTCAAACACCGACTGCAATATCACCTTTTGCTTCTGACCCTGCAAATAAGCGTAGCTACTGGGAAAGCTGTTCCAGCGGTCTCACTTATTACAATCAGTCGTATAATACGATCAACGCTGCTGTTGAAAACTTCGATATAGCTACAGCAACCCTGACTCAGTACATCCAGCCTAACACCACAAGCCAGAAGACCTCCGTTCTTGTAACAGCCCAGCTGACTACTGACGAAGAGGGAACCCAGCCTTTCAGCTTCATATACCTCAAGGGTGGTTATTTCACTCCCGACCATGCCAATGCTCTACTGGCAAGCTATCTGGCCAATACAAGCAATTTCTGGTATAAGACCGGAGAGACTGCTGATAACACCAGTTACACTCAGCTCCCTGCAACTGCTTTCGAGTGGAAGAACAAGAATGACTTTGAAGGCGTGACTCTTTCTATTAAGGAAGATGAGGCAATAAAAAAGATGGAAGACTACGAAGTTATCGGTCGCCTAAAAGATGGAATAGAATCTGATAAGCTATACAAGGCTGTTTATAATGCAGAAAATAAAGAGTATACATACGTGCCTGCAAGTGTTTTAGAAATCAATGAGGCTCTTCTTTCCTATGTTGCTGAATACTGGAACGACGGTATGTGCTACTACTTCATGGAGATTGACCAGACTCCGGTGCTCAGAGCTAAAGGATACACAGGCACCGACACTTATTTTGGTGTAGTTCGCAACCATATCTACAAGCTGGATCTTACCTCCATCCGTGGTCTTGGAACTCCCGTATTTGACCCCAATGACGTCATCATACCTACCCGTCGTACCGAGGATCAACTCTGGTATCTCGCCGCTGAAGTTCGCGTACTCTCATGGCGCGTTGTAAATCAGTCAGTAAGCTTCGACATGTAATATTTCCTACTACATACAGGATTTAATATTCCTGATTACCCTATTTTCTATCCGACATCGGTGTGTTAAAGAAGCACCGATGTCGGTAATCCGAACCAATTAAAAGAGCATCCATGCATCGATGCAAAGAGAGGTGCATATAGGAAACAATTATAATAAGTTTCCCTCTTATATTGAATACTCCATAGAGACATTAGTCTCCACAACATAGAAAAAATTCAGATTACACGGTATCATGAACATCATATCGGCATACATAAGAAGAGTCGGGCAAATTTTGCTTGCAGCAATGATTTCGTGTTGCATTTTGACCTCATGTGACAGCTTCATCATGGAGGACGAAGGCGACTGCGCCGTGACATACCGCCTGAAGTTCCGCTACGACAGGAACCTTAAATGGGCTGACGCCTTTGCCAACGAGGTATCGTCGGTGCATGCGTATGCCTTCGATCAGTCGGGACTGCTCGTATGGCACAGCGACGAGAAGATCGACCGGGACGCGGCCGCCGACTATTCGATGGTTCTCGACCTCCCGGCCGGCGACTACAAGCTACTGGCCTGGTGCGGCCTGCGCAATGACGGAGAGCAAGGCGAGTCCTTCAGCGTGCCGGAAGTCCGTGTGGGCCGGACACGGATCGAGGATGTGCAGTGCTCGCTCCGCCGTCAGTATGGCGAGGACGGCGCCTACAGCAAGGACAGGCTGTACCGCCTCTTCCACGGCACTTTGGACGTGACGCTTCCCGTAAACGAGGACGGCGGCGATTATGTCTACACCATGCCGCTGACAAAGAACACCAACCACGTCCGCGTGATACTCCAGCATCTTTCAGGCCAGGACGTGGACGTGAACAAATTCAACTTCCGTATTGACGAGGAAAACGGCCTGATGGCGCATCATAACGGTCTGCTTGAGGATGAGAACATCAAATATGAGCCGTGGAATACAATGAGCGGCGAGGCAGGAGTCGGTAAGGACGAGACCCGTGCCGTCATAAACGTAAAGGGAGCGATCGCCGACCTGACCGTAGGCCGAATGATGGAAGACCGCAAGAAGAAAATGCTCCTCACCATCACTAATAATGAGAACGGCGAGAAAATAGCCACCATCCCGGTGATAGACTATGCTCTCCTTGCGAAAGAATATTACGAACAGGAGTACGGTCACAAGATGACTGACCAGGATTTTCTCGACCGCGAGGATGAATACGTGATGACACTTTTCCTCGACGAGAAGAACCACTGGCTCAGCAGCCAGATCCTGATACACTCATGGGTAGTGGTGCCGAACGACGTAAATCTCGGCAGCTGACCCATAATCAAGACTACTGCAATATAATTTAAATCAATAAATCATAATAAAGGAATGACCGGATTCTTCCGACATATCAAGGCTTTGCTATGCGTGGCTCTCGCTGTCGTCCTGACAGCGTGCGGCCATGACGGCGACATGCC
>JAIEBK010000187.1 GCA_029070945.1 Muribaculaceae bacterium | reverse complement strand
AAAGTCATGCTCAGCGTGATGGAGACACACCATATAGAAGGAATCACCTTTGAATTCCAGCCAGGAACCGACGTGATCCCATTCCTCGCTCCCCACGAGGTGCGCCGACTCTTCGGCGGAGCCTCCCACGAATCCCATTCCCACATACATTAATTGAGAATTTAGAATTGAGAATTGAAAATTATTCGCAATGCGGTGAAATAATTATCCGAACAATTCAAATTCATACATTCTCAATTCTCAATTATCCTAAATTCTTAATTCTCAATTCTCAATTATGAAAACAGCCCATCTTCTCCAGATGACCGACTCCACCTTCCCGGTGGGCACATTCTCTTTCTCAAACGGACTTGAGACAGCGTCGCACATGGGAATCGTGCACGACGCCAACACCCTTGAGCAATATACCCGCTCCGTTGCGCGGCAGGGTGCCTTTTCCGACGGTGTGGCCGCGTTGCTCGCATATAGGGCGACGAATGCCGGGAATCCGGATGAGGTCGAAAACATCGACCGAGAACTGATGCTCTTCAAGATGAACGACGAGGCCCGCATGATGCTCCAGCGTATGGGCAAGAAGCTGGCTGAACTTGGAGTGAAGCTCTTCCCCGATTGCGAGATCATGTCTAAGTGGCTCACCGACATAAAGGAAGGTAAGACTCCAGGCACATACCCCGTGGCGCAGGGCATCGCCTTCGCCGCCGCAGGACTCAGCGAGGAAGATCTCTTCGCATCTCATCAGTATGGGGTCATCAATATGGTGCTAAGCGCGGCTCTGCGTTGCGTGAGAGTTTCGCACTACGACACCCAGCTCATCCTCCAGCGACTATGCGCCGAATCCGACGCACTCTTCGAAGAGGCCAGGGAGATGACTTTCGAAGATATGAACTCTTTCGTTCCCGAGATGGACATATTCGCCTCCCTACATGAGAAAGGCAACATGCGCATGTTCATGAATTAAGTTGTCATCGTTGTCAAGGTTTTCATCGTTTTCATCGCGTATATATGACAATGATGACAATGATGACAACAACGAAAATGTATAAAAACAAACCTTAGTCGATCATCGATGAAAACGATGAAAACGACGAAAACGACGAAAACGTAAATATGTCAACCTGCAGAATAGGCATAGGCGGCCCCGTAGGATCGGGAAAGACCGCAATAATAGAGGCAATCACACCCCGACTTCTTGAGCGCGGGATGAAAGTGCTCATCATCACCAACGATATAGTAACCACTGAAGACGCCAAGCACGTACGCAAGACACTCAAGGGAATCCTGATGGAAGACCGTATCATAGGTGTCGAGACCGGCGCATGCCCCCACACCGCAGTACGCGAGGATCCATCCATGAATATTGCGGCTGTCGAGGAGATGGAGGCGAAGTTCCCCGACGCCGACATAGTACTCATCGAGTCTGGCGGCGATAATCTTACCCTGACGTTCTCCCCGGCTCTCGTGGATTTCTTCATCTACGTGATTGATGTGGCCGCCGGCGATAAGATTCCCCGTAAGGATGGTCCCGGCATCTCGCAGAGCGATATCCTTGTGATCAACAAGACCGACCTCGCTCCCTACGTACACGCCTCTCTTGAGGTCATGGACCACGACAGCCGTCTCATGCGCCCGGGCAAACCCTTCGTATTCACCAACGCGATGACCGGCGAAGGCATCAACGAGCTCGTAGATCTTATCTTCAAGATGGCACTCTTCGATAAAAAATAAGTTTTCATCGTTGTCTTCGTTGTCTTCGCGTATCGATGACAACGCAGACAACGACAAAAACGATAAAATCAATTAAGAACTTCGTCGCGTATCGGTGACAACGATGACAACGACGAAAACGTTGACAACTGAAAAATGGCATTCCCCGAAACATACGAATACACCGACGTTGAGATAGTGAGCTTCGACAAGGCAAAGGAAATGAAGCCATATCTCACGAAACCACGCGCCATGTATGTAGGCGCGCCCGGCAAACACGGATACCTGCGACTCGGATTTGAACTCGATGCCGACGGGAAATCCATACTCCGTGACCTCGACCGCCGCGTGCCGCTCATCGTGCAGCAGGAGCTATACTTCGACGAGGAGCTGCCCGGCATGCCCTGCGTCTATATCCTTTCGTCCGGAGGCCCGAACATCGACGGCGACCGCTACCGCCAGATCTTCACGCTGAAGAAAGACTCGATGGCTTTCATCTCCACAGGCGCAGCTACCAAGCTCGCCAAAATGCAGGATAACTACTCCGGCATGCTGCAGACCATACAGCTTGACGAAGGCGCCTACCTGGAGTATCTGCCGGAACCGATCATTCCGCACGCCAACACCCGCTTCATCAGCGACACACAGCTCGTGGTGCATCCCACAGCGACAGTGTTCTACTCCGAGATCTTCATGGGTGGTCGGAAATATCACGGAGACGGAGAACTCTTCCAATACGACATTCTCTCGATCTGCTCCCATGGCGAACGCCCCGACGGCACCCCGCTTTTCCGAGAGAAGTTCATCATTGACCCGAAGAAGGAAAATATCCGAGATATAGGCATTATGCACGGATTCGACATCTTCGCCAATGTACTGGTGATGACTCCTGAAGAGAATATACAGCCTATCTACGATGCCGTAGAGGCTTTCTATGACCCTAAGCTGAAACTCGCCGCCGGAATCACTCACTTGCCAAACAACGCCGGACTCCTCTTCAAGGTGCTCGGTATGGAGACAGGCCCGGTAAAGAAGGTGGTGCGTGAGTTCTGCTCCAAAGTGCGTCAGCAGGTAAAGGGGAAGCCGCTACCTCCCGAATTCCCCTGGAGATAAAGATAAACGATTAAAGATTAACGATTAATTAAAGGAGATTAGAAAATCATGAAAGACTCAAAGCCAATGACCACCGTCACCTCCATACTCAACGGAGCAGGCCAAGTAATGTTCCAGCAAAGTGCCTGGACCGGTATTTTCTTTCTGATCGGCATCTTCTGGGGTGCCTATGAATGTCACACTCCGGCGGTTGCCTGGGGTGCTGTAGTCGGCCTCATCGCATCCACCGTCGCAGGATATCTTCTCGAGCCTGACGGCAAAGGCGGAGCAGCCGGCCTATGGGGCTTCAACGGCATACTTGTAGGCTGTGCCTTCCCGACATTTCTTGAAGACACATGGCTGATGTGGGCTGCCCTCGTCTTCTGCGCCATGCTATCCACATGGGTGCGCACCGGCCTCAACAACCTGATGGCGCCTTTCAAGATCAACTCCCTGACCTTCCCCTTCGTGTTGCTGACGTGGCTCTTCCTGCTGTCTTCACGCATTCTCGACGGCATAGCTCCTGCATCCCTCTCCACTCCGGAGCTGGCAGAGCACTTCACACCTCAGCTTTCCACCTCATTCGTCGACCTCGTCATCTACTGGCTTAAAGGCGTGTCACAGGTATTCCTCATCGATTCATGGGTGACAGGTATCCTCTTCCTTGTAGGACTCGCTCTCTGCAGCCGCTGGGCAGCAGTATGGGCTGCGATAGGATCGGCCATCTCCCTCGCCCTTGCCATCCTCTTCAAGGCTGACGGCGCCGATATCGCAAGCGGTCTCTTCGGATTCAGCCCCGTGCTTACCGGTATCGCGATAGGCTGCACTTTCTACAGCCCTAACGTGAAGTCAGCTGCCTGGGCGGTTGTCGCCATCATCGCTACTTTCTTCATCCAGGCGGCAATGGATGTCCTGATGATCCCCTTCGGTCTCCCGACATTGACCGGGCCATTCTGTGTCGCCACATGGCTTTTCCTTCTCCCCCTATATAAATTTGACAAGGGAGGCGATATGCACTCCGAGTGGGATTCCGAATGGGACAGCTTCGTCAACAAGGTAAAGAACCGCGAGGCCAAGAAGAAGTAACTTTTCCCAAACACATCCCTGAAGACTAAAGACAGCAGACTAACATGCACATGTCAGATGCATTGGTATCTCCGGCGGTAGCCGCAGGTGCCGGAATAGCAGCGGCGACCCTTATTGCGGTCGCCGCTTCAAAAGTGAAAAAGATAGGCCGGGACGACATCATTCCTCTTATGGGAGTGATGGGAGCTTTCGTATTCGCAGCCCAGATGATCAACTTTTCCATCCCGGGCACAGGCTCCAGCGGACACGTCATAGGAGGCATACTCCTCAGTGCCGTGCTTGGACCCTGGGCTGCCTTCATAACGCTGTGCTCGGTGCTTATAATCCAATGTCTCGTATTCGCCGACGGAGGACTGCTTGCCCTTGGATGCAATATCCTGAACATGGGCGTCACCTCCTGCCTTATTGCCTATCCGCTAATCTACCGACCCATTGCCGGATCATCCCTGAAACCCTGGCGCATCACACTCGCTTCCATAGCGGCATCAGTCGTAGCCCTTGAGATCGGAGCAGCCGGAGTGACTCTCGAGACCGAACTGTCAGGTATTACTGCCCTTCCGACATCGACATTTCTCGCCTTTATGCTCCCGATCCATCTCGCTATCGGAGCCATAGAGGGAATCGCAACCGCAGCTGTGCTGTGTTTCCTTGCCAAATACCGTCCTGAGACTCTTTACGGCGAGTATGTAGCGTCTGAGTCCTCCGGTGGCGGACGTGTTGTTTCCGGTTCAGGCAGCCTGCGACATGTGCTTATCTTTTTCGGAATCGCAACCCTCATCTTCGCCGGAGCCTTCACGTGGATAGCCTCATCGAATCCCGATGGTCTCGAATGGTCGATAGAAAAAGTATCGGGAATCTCAGAAATGCCTTCGGCAACTCCACCCACCGCATTCATGCCAGGTTATGACTCCCGGTTCGCCGGCATTGTAGGCGCACTGATAGTAATGGTGATGCTCTGGGCCATAACCACAATCATCTTCCACCGCATACGTTCAGCTCACTCACCACATTCTGAAGACTAAAGACTGAAGACTTATGCAGCAGACACGCCTCGAGAAAGCGATAGTCATACTCAATGCCCGGCAATTAAGACCGGAGAGCGCGTCGCATATCGGAGATATCGATGCGCGAGCATTGCTTATAGTGACTGTCGTCTATCTTCTGGCTATGCTCAGCATTCCTCTGCAGCGTACGGACGCAATAATATGGTTTGCAGTATATCCCATCATTTCAGCACCCCTGGCACATATTCCATATGAACGCCTCTTCCGTAATTCTCTCTATGTACTCCCACTTCTCGTTTTTATCGGAATATTCAATCCATTTTTTGACCGCACACCCGCGTTCACAGTATTCGGTCTGACGATCTCAAACGGTTGGATCAGTTTCATATCCATTCTTATCCGCGGCCTTCTCGCCACCCAGGCACTCCTTCTGCTCATACACGTGGCAGGCTTCAACGAAATATGCGAGGCACTCCGACGTATCGGTTTTCCAACCGTCATAGTCACCCAGTTGCTTATGGTCTACCGATACCTTCAGGTCCTTCTTCAGGAAGCCCTCACAATGCAGCGTGCCCGTATGGCGCGCTCCTACGGCAGAGACTCCTTAAAGGCCTCCTTCCGCGCATCAAGCTGGGGATCCTTCGTAGGGCAACTGCTGTTACGCACCATCGAACGCGGCAGACGAATCAACATGGCCATGAAAGCACGCTGTTTCCACGGTTCGCTCAGTGTAGTCCCATCCTCCCGCTGGGACACCGCCGACACCGTATACTGCCTTATCTGGGTCCCCCTCATCCTCGCCCTCCGCTTTCTCGATATCACCACCCTCCTTCTCTCCCTCCTCCCTCTCAACTCTTAACCTAACCCTTAACTCTTAAACACTTAACCCTCAACCCCTAACTCTCAACTCTTAACCCTTAACTCTTAAAAACCAATGCCCTCCCTGCAATTCCAAAACGTATCCTTCTCCTACCCCGGAGGTCACGAAGTACTCCGCAACATATCTTTCTCAATCCAGCCGGGAGAAAAAGTTGCTCTTGTAGGCCTCAACGGCTCCGGCAAGTCCACACTCCTCCTGCACACCAATGGACTGCTGATGGCTGACAGCGGTACGGTATCGGTCAATGGAAAGGTCATAGACCGCAAGAGCGTGGAGGAATGCAG
>JAIEBK010000186.1:1720-5268 GCA_029070945.1 Muribaculaceae bacterium | reverse complement strand
CTGTAAGGCTTAAGGCCGGCCTTATCTCCGAAATATTCGAGACATGCATCACGCCACCATATCGCGTCTTTATGCTGAGTCAGAAGGCGATCTTCAACGTCGGTATATATCTCGGGATCAACACCGCTTTCAAGTTGCCGCCAAGTCATGCGCATATCAGCCACTCCGTCTACACCCGCATCATAATGGCGGTTGAGAGCCTGCCACAAGGTCTCACCTGAAGGCAACTTATGATTCCAGTCAAGATGATGAAACCAGAGCAGGTATTTTTCCGGACAAGTACCGACATTTTCAAGTGTATCTGAAAACGGTGACGGATACTGAGCGGTAGCTCCACTTCCGGTAGCGACCGTCCTGTCAAATCCGATACCATCCTTGTCCGCTCTATGATAGTATTTAGGCAGCCAGTCAGGTCTTGCTCCCGCAGGATCACACCAGGGTTGAGGACCATAGTGGTGTCCGAACGCGAAGAGGTGGTGAAGACCCATCGGCATCATATAGTCTACCACATGCTCGCGGCTTTCACCCATCATCTTTTTGAATTCCCTCATCTGCTCTGCATCAAGTTCAAGCCACGGCGTCATCTCGGCCCATTCCTCTACAATATCATCTGATTTTATGTCAGGATCCCAGGCAAGGCGTCCGAAGGCATACCAGTTGGCCTGAGACAACGGATGACCGGTCATATTATCGTCATCTCCGATATTGGCGACCCCTGCGATTCCCATAATGTTTTCGGTTGGCGCCTCCTCGAAGAATTCCTCCCACATCGGAGCAAGATATGCGAGATGGTTGGCATGACCGAGATATTCCTGCGTGATCTGAAGTTCAGCAATAAGCGGAGTCTTCTTCATTCCCTCGAAGAGTGGACTGTATGGTTCTCGGGGCTGAAAGTCGACAGGACCGTTCTTCACCTGTATCATCACATTGTCGTCAAATCTGCCGTCAAGCGGATTGAATTCCACATATGCCTGTTTAGCACGGTCCGGATCAGAGGGAGAGTAGACAAAGGCGCGCCACATCACAAGGCCTCCGTATGGCTTAAGCGCCTTCGCAAGCATATTCGCACCATCGGCATGTGTCCTTCCGAAATCACAGGGACCGGGTTGCCCCTCGCTGTTGGCCTTGACGAGAAAACCTCCGAAATCAGGAATCAGACTATATATTTCCCGGGTTTTATCTTTCCACCATTTTGCAACATCCTTATTAAGAGGATCTGCTGTGTCAAGACCTCCAATTACGCTTGGAGAAGCGAAATTAACCGAAAGATATACCTTGATCCCGTATGGGCGCAGTATATCGGCGATTTCAGCTACGCGGCGCAGTATATCAGGTGTAAGCATGTTCGGGGAGGCATTTACGTTGTTGAGAACCGTCCCGTTTATTCCCGCCATCGCGTTGGCGAGAGCGTATTTCTTATAAAGTGATATCTGTTGTTCGGTCAGTGGTGTATCCCAGTTCCAGATACTCTTCCCTGCATATCCGCGTTCTATGGTTCCGTCAAGATTGTCCCAATGGTTGAGCACTCTCACCGAATGTCTGGGCGAGTCGGTCCTGTCGTAGCATGAAGAAGGACGGTAGAGCGAGAGCGCTCCATACAGCAGTCCGCTCCCTGAAGGGGAAGTGACTGTGACCGTCCTGCCGACACTATCGACTTTAACAGAAAAGGCTTCCTTATCTTTGAATCCCTTTTTATTCTCTACAAGCCGTATTGTCCGGAAATAATCATCAGGAGCATGTAGTGAGAGTATCTCCGCTGCTTTCCGGGCGTTCGGACTCTTTCCATTATATTCGATATTACAGTTACGGTCTTCGGATGGAAGCCACAACCGCGAATCAATTCTTTCTGCATGGCATGTCATAGATACAGAAGCTGCCAATGTCAGCGAAGTAAGAATCCCTGAATATAATAGTCCGAAAGTCTTCATGATAGATGTAAGGCAATTTTTACAGTTGATAAGGAAAGTGGAAAAGGATAATATTGACTTGGGAAGACAGCAAGACTGCCTTCCCAAGCATTTATGTGTTTATAAGGATCAAAATTGAAGAATTAAATGAATTGGAACTGAATTGGAATTGAATAATTGAAATAAAATTAAAGAATAATTATTCTAAATTCAAAATTCTAAATTCTCAATTCAAAAATTCTAAAATTCTAAATTAATCATGCATACATATTGATGATAGCCTCGTAGAGCTCCTGCTTGCCGGAAGTCTGGGCAGGCTCGTTGACCTCGCGGCCGATCTCTGCGAGCTGTTCGAGGGTAAGCTTGCCTTCCTCGAATTCCTTACCCTTGCCGCTGTCGAATGAAGCGTAACGGTCAGCGAGCATCTTCTTATACGGAGACTTCTCAAGCACGTTGGCTGCGCATTCAAGAGCGCGGGCCATTGCGTCCATACCTGCGATGTGTGCGATGAAGATATCCTCGAGATCTGTTGAGTTGCGACGTGTCTTGGCATCGAAGTTAGTACCGCCGTTGCCAAGGCCTCCGTTGCGGATGATCTGCATCATTGCCTGTGTGAGCTCGTAGTTGTCGATGGGGAACTGGTCTGTATCCCAACCGTTCTGATAGTCGCCGCGGTTTGCGTCGATGCTTCCGAGCATACCGTTGTCTACAGCCACAGCGAGCTCATGCTCGAAGGTGTGGCCGGCGAGAGTAGCATGGTTAACCTCGATATTCACCTTGAAATCCTTTTCAAGACCGTGGGCCTTGAGGAAACCGATCACAGTCTCGGTGTCGACATCATACTGGTGCTTGCTGGGCTCCATGGGCTTCGGCTCGATGAGGAATGTACCGGTGAAGCCTTTGCTGCGGGCATAGTCGCGGGCCATTGTAAGCATAGTGGCGAGATGTTCTTTCTCACGCTTCTGATCTGTATTGAGAAGGCTCATATATCCTTCACGGCCACCCCAGAACACGTAGTTCTGGCCACCGAGCTCGATAGTTGCGTCAATAGCGTTCTTGATCTGAACTGCTGCACGGGCTACTACATCGAAGTCAGGGTTGGTAGCAGCACCATTCATGTAACGGCCGTTGCCGAATACATTGGCTGTGCCCCAGAGGTTCTTGATGTTGGTACCGGCCATCTTCTCCTTGATGTATGCTACGACAGCCTTGAGGTTGGCCTCGTATTCCTCTACGGAATTGCCTTCTTCAACGAGGTCTACATCGTGGAAGCAGAAGTATTCAACGCCAAGTTTCTCCATGATCTCAAAACCTGCGTCAACCTTGTTTTTAGCGCGTTCTACGGCAGTCTCGCCTACGTTCCAGGGGAATTTCTTTGTTCCGCCGCCAAACTGATCGCCGCCCTCTGCGCAGAGAGTGTGCCACCATGCCATGGCGAACTTAAGCCATTCCTTCATCGGTTTGCCGAGGATGAGCTTCTCAGCGTCATAGTAACGATAGGCGAGGGGATTGTAGCTTGATGTGCCCTCGAACTTGATTTTCCCTATACCGGGAAAGTATTCTTTCTGTGCCATTGTTGTGTTTATTTTGGGTTTTTAGGTTGTTTTTTAGTTGTTTTATTTTTCGAGATTCTTCGGGATT
>JAIEBK010000186.1:0-1620 GCA_029070945.1 Muribaculaceae bacterium | reverse complement strand
AAAATTAAAAAATCTCAATTCTCAATTTTACCAAGTCTTTCCTTCCAAAGCCTGTATGCTGCGAGATATGGCTCGCGGTCTTTCGGAGGATTAATCTCGGTGATTTTCTTCAACGTGGCGAATGCCTCGTTATTATCCTTATATATCCCTGCGCCTATGCCGGCTCCCTTGGCGGCACCTACGCTGCCGTCGGTCTCATACAGCTTGATGGTGGCGCCGCTTACTGCCGCAAGGGTCTCGCGGAAAAGCGGGCTCAGGAACATGTTGGCGTGTCCGGCGTGGATGGTGTCTACCTTTATTCCCATAGCTTCCGTTATCTCGATGCCATACATGAAAGAGAAGACAATTCCTTCCTGAGCAGCACGCATGATATGGGCCTTATTGTGGATATTGAAGTTTATTCCGAAGATGGAGCATCCTATCTCCTTGTTCTGCAGAATGCGTTCGGCACCGTTGCCGAATGGAATTATACTGAGGCCTTCGGCTCCGACCGGTACGGACTCCGCCATACGGTTCATATCGTCGTAACTCATGCCCGGATCTGCAATGTTGCGCTTGATCCAGCTGTTGAGGATACCAGTGCCGTTTATGCATGTGAGAACACCGACACGAGGTTCTTCGGCGGTATGATTGACGTGCGCGAAGCAATTGACGCGTGATTTGGGGTCACAGTCAATATTACCGTTGACAGCATATACCACTCCTGAGGTGCCGCCGGTAGCGGCGATTTCTCCGGGATTGAACACATTAAGGCTAAGTGCGTTGTTGGGCTGATCTCCGGCACGATAGGTGACGGGCGTTCCGGGCTCGAGACCTAACTCCTTCGCCGGCTCCGGAAGAAGTCGGCCCTGGATACTGAATGTGGGTTTAACTTCCGGAAGAATATTCATGTCATAGCCGAAATAGTCCATCAGGAACTTGGCCGGAGCATTCTCCTTGAAGTCCCAGAGCACATAATTAGAGATTCCTTCCGGGGTAGTGCAGATCTCGCCGGTCATCTTCATTGCAATATAGTCGGCGGGAAGCATTATCTTGTAGATCTTCTCAAACACCTCCGGTTCGTTTTCCTTCACCCAGGCAAGTTTGGCGGCAGTGAAGTTGCCAGGCGAGTTAAGAAGATGCGTCAGGCACTGTTCTTCACCGAGATCCTCGAATGCCTTCTGCCCATACGGAACAGCACGGGAGTCGCACCAGATGATAGCGTCGCGAAGCAGATTGCGGTCTTTGTCAATGCATACAAGACCGTGCATCTGAAATGAGAAACCGATAGCCTTGATGTCTGCAGGATTAATTTTTGAAATGTCAAGGACGCTTTTTGTCACCTCCTTGATATATTCCCACCAGTTTTCGGGGTTCTGTTCCGCCCAACCGGGTTTCAATGCCTTGATGGGAGCCTCGGATTTCGGAAAAAAATCCGTTGCCACGCATTTGCCGCTTTCCGCGTCAACGATACTTGCCTTTACGGAGGAAGTACCTATGTCGTATCCTAATAAGTACATCTGATGTCGTGTTTATGGTATATATTATGGTATTATCTTTTGCCAATGGCCATCAAAGGCACATCTGACTACAAAGTTAATAAATAATTCAGACTTACAAAAACTTTTCGCAAAAACTTTT
>JAIEBK010000185.1:38899-41067 GCA_029070945.1 Muribaculaceae bacterium | reverse complement strand
ATCGGCATCACGCCGAATACGAAGGCCAGGGCTGTCATCATGATCGGACGGAACCTGATCACTCCGGCATCATGCGCAGACTGCTTGATCGATTTTCCGCTCTTCCGGAAGTCCATCGCGTATTCCACGATGAGGATGGCGTTTTTCGCCGACATGCCTATCAGCAAGATCAATCCGATCTGAGTGTAGACGCTTATCGACTGGCTCATGCAGATACATCCCAATATCGTGCCGAGGATGGCGATAGGTGTGGCCAGGATCACGGCTATAGGATCGGTCCAGCTTTCATATTGGGCTGCAAGCACAAGAATGGTCATTATTATCGCGAAGATAAATACGAAGGTTATCGTGGTTCCCGACTGCGTCTCCTGATAAGCCATGCCGGTCCATGCGTATGAATAGTTCTTGCCGAGAGTCGACTTAACAAGCTGCTCCATAGCCTCTATTCCTTCTGATGACGAAACACCGTTTGCCGGGGTCACCGTGACAGAAGCCGACTGATACATATTATATCGGTTTACTGTCGCCTCTCCCATTACCGGCTCTATGGTGGTGAATGCAGAGAACGGTACCATTTCTCCCTGATTGTTTCTTACAGACAGTCTCAGTACGTCATTGATATTGTCTCTGGCGTTTTGGTTACCCTGCATCCGCACCTGGAACACCCGGTTGAACTCCACGAAGTCATTGACATAGTTGCCACCCATATATCCGCTCAGCGCAGTGAATATATCTGACATCTCGAGTCCCTGTGTATTCACCTTGTCACGGTCTATGTTGAGCTGATACTGCGGCACTACTCCCTGATACATCGTGGTGAGCGACTTGAACCTCGGATCCTTGTCTACCGCTGTCCTTAAGGCCTCGATAGCCTTAAGTGTCTCTGTCGGACCGAGTGAGTTGATGTCGAGCAGGTTCATCTCAAGTCCGGAAGATAGTCCGAGACCCGGAATGGCAGGGGGATTGATTGAGAAGATAGATGCTCCCTGGAATTTGCCGGAAGCGGAGATCTCATCCACTTTGGCTATCACGTTGTCGACTGATCCTTTCCTTCCGCGATCCTTCCATGGTTTCAGCATTACGATCATCGTACCGCCGTTGGATGCAGCACCTCCACCCATCATCGAAAAGCCGGATATTGTCATCACATCCTTTACTTCCGGAAGTTTCATTACCTCTGCGGCGAGTTCATTGGTTATTTTCTCCGTTCGTTCAAGCGATGCGCCGGTAGGAAGCTGTATGGAAGTCATGAAATGACCCATATCTTCAGATGGTATGTAGCTTGTAGGCCACTTCACAAATCCGTAGAATGCCGCTCCGGCAAGCACAAGAAATACGAGCAGTGAGGCTGTGGCATGATTGAGCATGCCCCCGATGGCTTTGTTATAAAGGCTCTCTACTTTTGCCCATCCGGCGTTAAACCAACGGTAGATGAAGAATTTCGAGGGTTTTCTCGGTGTCAGGAAGAGAGCGCAGAGTGCCGGGGTAAGAGTCAGTGCATTGAAGCCTGAGAATGCTGTAGACACCGCGATGGTGAGTGCGAACTGCTTGTAGAGCTGTCCGGTGATGCCTGAGACGAACGCAGTCGGAATGAACACCGACAGCAGCACGAGAACCTCGCCTACAACCGGTCCGGTAAGTTCCTGCATCGCCTTTGTTGCTGCCTGATGGCGCGTCATCTCTCCTGTGTCTACAAGGCGTGAGCAGTCTTCCACCACCACGATGGCGTCGTCGACCACAATGGCTATGGCGAGCACTAGGCCGAAAAGGGATAGCGTATTGAGGGAGAATCCCATTATCTTCATCACTGCAAATGTCGCTATGAGCGATACCGGAATGGTTATCATCGGGATCACTACGGCTCGCCAGTTCTGAAGGAATATGAGGATCACCACCATCACGATTAGCGATGTGAGAAGAAACGTCACGAATAGGTCGTCGACGGATTCCTTCACATAGTCGGTGGCATTCATGATCACTGATAGATGCACTCCCTCGGGAAGATACTCCGACAGACGGTCTACTTCCTTCAGACATCCTTTCGCCACATCAAGCGCGTTCGCTCCGGGAAGCTGGTTGATGCCTATGGCACATGCCTGCTTGCCGTTGATGGTTGAAGTATTCGAATAGCTTTCCGATCCGAGGTCGATCTTCGCTACGTCTTTCAG
>JAIEBK010000185.1:34153-38799 GCA_029070945.1 Muribaculaceae bacterium | reverse complement strand
CATGCCTGCTTGCCGTTGATGGTTGAAGTATTCGAATAGCTTTCCGATCCGAGGTCGATCTTCGCTACGTCTTTCAGACGAAGCATAGATGTTCCGTCGGTCTTGATCACTATGTTGCCGAACTCTTCCGGAGTGGACAGCCGTCCCTTGCTGACGAGGGTGTATTCAAATGCAGAGTTATCATTGAGCGGCGGCTGACCTACAGATCCGGCACTGACCTCCATATTCTGGGATTGTATCGCCGCGGAGATGTCAGCCGGTGTCAGGTTTCTGATTCTGAGAGCCTCCGGATCAAGCCATATCCGCATGCTGTATTCTCCGCCGCCGAAGGCCTGCACACCTCCTACGCCGTTTACACGGCTTAAGGGATTCGTCAGGTTAAGCTGGGCGTAATTCGTGAGATACAGGGCATCGTATCTTTCCGGGTCATCAGCTGTGAGGGCGAGAAACATGATCTGGTCGCTTGCCTCCTTGTTGACGCTTACTCCCTGCTGCGCCACTTCCGATGGCAAGGTGGAGCTGATCAGCGAGATACGGTTCTGTACCTCTACGGCTGCCTGGTCAAGGTCTGTACCGTTTTCAAAAGTTATGGTAAGGCTGTAGCTGCCGTCTGAACCTGAGTTGCTGCTCATATAGAGCATACCTTCAACTCCGTTGACCTGCTGCTCTATGGGGACACCGACCGTCTGGGCTACGGTAGAGGCGGATGCACCTGGATAGCTGGCGTTGACCATTACCGTCGGAGGCGTTATGTCGGGGTATTGTGCCACGGGAAGGGTGAAATAGCACATTCCTCCCGCAAGAACCATCAGTATGGCTATGACAGTGGCGAATATGGGCCTGTCTATAAAGAATTTCGAGAACATAATCTATTTATTTAATGCATAATTCATAATTAATAATGCATAATTCACACTCGGAAGTCTGAAGTTTATTTAGTGAGTTGGGGATTGACTGTCATTCCGTTGCGGACGGTGAGAAGGGCCTCCGTCACATATCGGTCGCCAGGTTTGAGTCCCTCATTGACGACTCTCAGGGTGTCCTGATACAGTTCTCCTGTCTTGATGGGAGTGTAGACCACTTTATTCGAGTCATTGACCACATATACGTACTTTCCGAGCTGGTCGGTCCCTATCGATGCGTCCCTGACAAGAATTGCTTTGGGATTGACACCATAGGGAAGCTCAACCGTGATATACATTCCGTCTTTAAGCTCGTTGTCAATATTCTTGATCGATCCCTTCAGCTGCAGTGTTCCTGTCGATGAGTTGATCGACGGAGACTGATAGGTCAGGTCGGCGGTGTATGAATGGGGGAGCGGCTGATTGAATTTAATAGGAACGTTTCTGTAGAGGTCATGTCCCATGCCTCCGTTCTGTCCGATCATCTGTTCATACTGTGCGTCTTCGATATTGAAGGTCGCGGTCATTCTTGTGTTATCGTATATCTTGCATAATGTCACCGGCGAACCTTCTCCGCTGATGTATTCGCCGACATTCGGAACGTTTGAGGATACATACCCGGCGATAGGTGCCCTTACCGTGCAGTGAGACAGGTTGAGGTTGGCCTGGCTCAGTGCTGCCTCTGCGTTCTTCACCGAAGCTTCAGCCTGCTCCATTGTGGCTTTTGCCTGAATCACTTCTATCTGTGAGACGGCGTCGCTCTTAAGGGCTTCGCTCAGAGCCTGGTAGTTTCGGCTTGCATAGTCATATTGGCTTTTGGCAGTGGATAGGGCCGCCTGTGCCTGCTGCACTGCATCGCGGTATTTCGTAGACTCGATGGTGAAAAGCACCTGACCTTTATCGACGTAGCCTCCGCTTTCGTAGTTCTTGGATAGAATTGTACCATTGACTCGCCCTACTACCGTGGCGTTATCGGATGCACCCAGAAGTCCGGGATATGTCTTATGAAGTACGATTGAGTCTACGACAGGATTTGCCACATAGATAGTCGGGGCATCTTCACGGGTTGCTTCCTTATCGCTTTTTCGGCATGAGACGGTGGAGAGTAGGAGGCATCCTGCTGACAATATTAGATAAAAACTGATGCTTTTCATTGTGTAGAGGTTTAAAGGTTTAGAAGTTTAGGTGTTTGGTAAGTCTTGATAGTCAGTTGTCTTTATTGGTGCTGGTTCCAGCCGCCTCCTAACGCCTCGTAGAGGTTGACCACGGCGATGAGGGCTTTTCCCTGCGCGGTGATCTGAGAGTCCTGGTTGGTAAGATAGCTGATCTGTGCGTCGACGACATTGTTGAATGGCGACAGCCCCTTCTTATACCGGTCTATTGCCAGATCAAGGGATTGCTTGCTGTTTTCTATCACATCGTCTGTAAGCTTTATGGTCTTCATTGTAGACTTGAAGGTTGTGGTGGCATTATATACCTCGATCACAGCGTTCATCACAGTATAGTTGTAGGAATCTACAGCAGCTTCAAGCTGAGCCTTTGCTTCCGCAGTGCGGTAATTGCGTGCGAGGCCGTCAAAAAGAGTCCAGCTAAGTGTTGGGTTCACTTCCCAGTACATGCTGTGGTCGCCGAAAAGATTCTTTGCATTGTGGGCCTGCGTGCCGATTGATCCGGAAATTGAAAGTGTAGGAAGGAAGTCTTTCTTTGCTATTCCGACCTGAGCGGCGTATTGCGCCAGCTGATATTCAGCCTGTATTATATCGGGGCGTCTTCTCAGAAGATCCGCCGGCACTCCAAGCTGCGCTCCATACACAACGTCAGGCATCTTAGCCGGAGTCGACAGCCACGCTGAGATATCGTCCGGATATCGTGCGGTAAGCAGCGCAAGGGAGTTGATCGAAGACTCTATCATTGCCTCAAGTGAAGGAATCGATGCTTTGGTAGAGGCTACTACGGTACGGGATTGTGTCACTTCGAGCATGCTCGCGAGGCCTGCCTTGAATCTGGCTTCCACAATGGCGAGCACTTTTTCCTGCTCCTGAAGATGATTGCGGGCCACGTCCATCTCGTTCTGATATGTGCGAAGATTTATATAGGCTTTCGCTACGTTGGCAGCCAGCGATACCATAGTGCCGTCATATTCGGCTCTGGTGGCGTTGTATGCAGCCTTCCCGGCCTTTACATTCTGGGTTATCCTCCCGAAAAGGTCGATTTCCCATTGCATTGAAGCTCCGAGCGAGAAATAGTCATATGGAGAGGATTTCGTCACAACAGGGCCGGAGGCTCCTGATGACTGTCCTTTAGACCATC
This sequence comes from Muribaculaceae bacterium, assembly GCA_029070945.1. GTDB lineage: Bacteria > Bacteroidota > Bacteroidia > Bacteroidales > Muribaculaceae > Lepagella. Next base: position 35,587 of record JAIEBK010000185.1, on the reverse strand, counting down.
CGGCAGAAAGATTGACAGAAGGGAAATATGCGGATCTTGCCACGTCCAGTGATTTTTTTGCCATTTCTATCCTCTGCAGCGCTGCGGAGAGATTGTAGTTTTCCTTTTCCGCCATATTGATAAGTGAATCGAGCGTTTGATCTCCAAACGTCTTCCACCAGTCATCGTCGGTAGGCAGTTTCTGGGTATAGGCAGACTGATAGTTCCATTTTTCGGGAACTGAATCAAGCAGCCACTCTGCTGAGTCTTTGGCACAGGCCTGGTGTGCCGCCCCTGCGGCGCACAGTATCAATAATGCAGATTTAAAAGGTGTTTTCATAGCGGAACGTGTTGACGGTTGTTAATGGACTCGGTCAATGATGATTGACGCATAGTCTTTGATAGCACAACATCTGAAATAGCATAAGGTTCATGATTGAAGCGGCTCTCTTTAGTTAGATTGACGGAATAATGTTATGTCATTTTGATTGGTATTTATCGTGTGATTCGCTTGGAATCTGTTAAAAACATAGTAAAATGTTGTGAAGTCTGTTTTTTTTTGTTATCTTTGCGCTTTGAAAAGAAATATCATATGTCTGTGAAGAAACCGAAAATACTGCTTATATATACGGGAGGAACTATCGGAATGATTGAGAATCCTGTTACTAAAGCATTGGAGCCGTTCGATTTCAATCATCTTCTTGACAATGTTCCCAAGATTAAGATGCTTGACTTCGAAATTGACAATTTTCAGTTTGATGTGCCGATTGATTCAGCAGATATGAATCCATCGCATTGGGGGCAGATGGCTAAGGTGATAGAAGACAATTACAGAAAATATGATGGTTTCGTAATCCTTCACGGCACTGACACAATGGCCTACACGGCATCGGCGCTCAGCTTCATGCTCAACAATCTGACAAAACCTGTCATCATAACGGGTTCACAGCTCCCTATAGGCGAGGTGCGTACAGATGGCGAGGAAAATCTTATCACTGCATTGCAGGTAGCTGCGGCGAAAGATACCGACGGAGAGCCCATGGTCAGGGAGGTTGCCATTCTCTTTCAGGATACTCTGTTACGAGGAAACAGAAGTACAAAATTCTCGGCCGATAATTTTGACGCCTTTCAGTCGAGCAATTATCCTGAACTTGCCCATATCGGGCTTGACATAACCTACAACAAGGATGCGTTGCTGCGTCCTACACAGGGGAAGGAGTTCAAGGTGGAATACATTATGGATACCAATGTGGCTTACCTTGACATATTCCCGGGCATTCAGGAAAATGTAGTGCGTGCCACATTCAATATTCCGGGGCTGAAGGGAGTTGTCATAAAGACATTCGGAGTCGGAAACGGACCGAGTTGTCCCTGGCTGTTCGACTGCATCAGGGATGCTGTTGCCAAAGGACTGCTTATAGTCAACATTTCCCAATGTTCCAACGGCATGGTGTC
>JAIEBK010000185.1:0-34053 GCA_029070945.1 Muribaculaceae bacterium | reverse complement strand
TTTTATTAGTAGTTTTATTAGTAGCCGAGTTCCTGGCCTTTACGTGTCATGGGAACACCGTTTTTCATCCATTCCGGCATAGGGTCTCCCTTGAGGTAGTGGTCGAAAAACTGTTGAAGGCGCACTGTGATGTCCTTTCTGTTGCGACGTTCCTTAAGGTTGTGCGCTTCTCCGTTGTACTGGAGCATCCATACCGGTTTCTGAAGCCTGCGGAGAGCCATGAACAACTCTATTCCCTGATACCAGGGTACGGCACCATCTTCATCATTGTGCATTATCAGCAGGGGTGTCTCGACACGGTCGGCATGGAAGACGGGAGAGTTTGCGATGTATAATTCCGGAGCTTCCCACAGGTTGCGGCCGATGCGGCTCTGTCCGAGCTCATACTGTCCCTGACGTGAGCTTCCGCTTTCCCAACGTATGCCTCCAAACGCCGAAGTCATGTTGCTGACCGGGGCGCCGCTGCCTGCGCATGCGAACATATTTGTACGCGTCACAAGATAGGCGGTCTGATATCCTCCCCAGCTCTGACCGTCGATTCCGATTCTATCCCGGTCGATCCAGGGATATCGGTCACACATTGCTTCGGCACCCGAGCATACGAAGTTCCACGCACATTCTCCCGGAACACCGGCCGTGTAGTGGATATCGGGCACGAACACCACATATCCCCGGCTGACGTAAAACGGATAGTTTACCCAGCTCCAGGATGGCTCCATGTTGTAATGCCGGTAAAGATCTTCCGAACCGGTCTCATAGAAGACACAGAGCATCGGGTATTTCTTATTGGGGTCGAGATCTTCCGGCACATAGAGCACTCCGTCAGAAAGTGTGCCGTCATAGGCATGCCAGCTTACGAGGTGGGCCGTTCCCCAACTGTAGTCTTTCACCTGTGGATTTGAGTCACTCACCTTTACAGCCTTCGCGAACACTCCTTTAGGTGCAAGCCATACATCCGGCATTACGGAGAAATTGGCTTCTACAAAAGAGAATGACGGAGCGTCGAGAGCCTGACGAATCTGGGTGAAGCTTAGCGTATCTATCAATACATTCTCCGGCTTGGCCGATACGCCGTATTTCATCGATGCGAGCCCGTTTCTTTTATCCTTATAATTGAAGAGGGTAAGTGTCATCAGGTCTCCTTTCTTCAGGAACCTTCTGTCCTTGCCGTGTGTATTCTTGTACCGAATCTTCAGGTTGTTATCACGTCCGTAACTTTTTGTCACGCATTCCGGAGCATGTTTGCCTGTCGGATCCACACTCCATATGTCATATCGGTCATAGACAAGCATCCGGGAATCTCCCTCTGTCCAGGAAGCAAACCCGTAGTCCTGACGCACTCCGGGATGGTCGTCTGATTCATCCCATACCGGATATGGGATCTTTTCCGTGACATTTGTTATTACATCTGTTGCGATTTCATATGCATACCAGTTTCCATCCTTGAACCAATAGACAAACCTGTCTTCAGGCGATAGTTTTGCGGTGCTTTCGTAGACCGTAGCTATCTCCTTCTTCCGGCCGTCGCTGACATTTATGACACTTATCTTTTCCGGGGCATAGTAGTTCCATTGCTGGCTAACGATATCCCGGCTCGGATCCCTGAGAAGGGCCCATTCACCGTCCCAGCGGTCAGGAGATATGACAGTGGCGAGTGGATTGGAGTCCAGGAGCCTGTAGCTTCCGCTTTCAAGATCAATGACTACCGGAAAGGTCATTTCCTTCAGCTCGTCAAGATTGCTTTTCTCCTGCGGAGGGGTGAATGGAGCGTCCCAGCGCCAGATGTCAAGTTTCGGACGCTCGAAGCTTACAAGAGTAGTGTCGTCAGGAGCGACTTCAGGGGCGACTCCTATTATAAGTCTGCTTCCGTTATGGCTGAATGTCGGTTTCGAATATTGGTTTACATAAAGGGACCGGGGCGCGTTCGCATTCATTTTTTCCTGCCATTCCTTCATAAGTTTTTCCTGAAGCTCAGGGTCTGAAGAATGCGGTGGCTGAAGATTGGGACCTCTGTTTCCTGTAGTGATATCCAGACTGATTTCCTTGGGACCGGAAGGCTCGGATGACAGAGACGACATCATGAGCTGCATACGCCGTGTGCCTGTGTCATTACTGTCGTTTGTGGCAGTATAAGCAAGTTTCAGGCCATCAGTGGAAAATATAGGCTTGCCGTAATGTTTCTTTCCCTCATCGAGCATGAAGTCCTTTCCTTCGGGGAGATAAATCACCCTGATTCCCTTACTGTAGGTCGTGTCTTTAGCCGCCGGCCTGACTATCGCTGCGATTTTGCGTCCGTCTTCACTGAATGTATATTCACCTATGTAGGGATATACCTTTGATTCTCCGGTCGGCAGATTTCTGACCACCAGAGGAAGTCCTGCTTTCTTGTCGGAGAGCTTCATTTCTTTAGTGACTGTGGTGTCACAGCTGCTGTATGCGACCCAATCACCCCCTTTTTCACCTATCCTGAACCCTTTGACGAGCGGAATTTTCGTCACGCTGCCTGTCTTCAGTTCTATTATGGCAAGGGAGTCCTGAGGCATGTCGAAGTTCTTCTTCTTGTCTATCTTTGCCTGCCGGGTATCCTTGAAGAGAGGCTTTATCTTCGCTACGCCCCATCTGCTGTCTGACGTGAATTCCGCGTCATAGCCTCGGGGTATCTCTATCGCTTTCCCGCCGGTGGTGCTTCTGAAGGTGAGTATTCCGTCACCCTCCTGAGGATTTACGCTGAATACCGCCCATTTGCCGTCATTACTGAGCGAATGGTTGGTCACTTTTTTCCAGTCGTCGAAACATGTGTGGTCAAGTGCTTTCTTGGCATCGGCCGAGAAAGCTACTATTAAGGAGAGAGCTGCGAATGCGTAATAACTTTTTTTCATTTTCAGCTTAGTTTCAGTTCGTGTCCCATGCGTTCCTTTTTGGTGTGCATATAGAAGCGGTTATATTTGTTGGGTTGCACTTCGAGGGGAACGTTCTCCACTGTTTCTATTCCGAATCCCTCCAGTCCGATTCTCTTCATGGGATTATTGCTCATGAGGCGCATTTTCCTAATGCCGAGTGCATGCAGGATGGAGGCGCCAACTCCATAGTTGCGTTCGTCTGCTTTGTGACCGAGGTGCAGGTTTGCATCTACAGTGTCGAGACCCTCTTCCTGCAGTTTGTATGCCTTGATTTTGTCCATGAGCCCGATACCACGTCCTTCCTGGTTGAGATATACTATCGCTCCACGTCCTTCTTTTTCTATAAGCTCCATTGCTTTGTGGAGCTGTTCGCCGCATTCGCAACGCATGGACCCGAATATGTCCCCGGTGGCGCAACTGCTATGGACGCGGACAAGAACGGGATCTCCGTTGGATACATCCCCTTTGATAAGGGCTATGTGCTCAAGTCCGTTGTCTTTCTGACGGAACGGAACAAGACGGAAATGTCCGTAAGCTGTAGGCATGTCCACTTCCTCTCCCTTTTCAAGCAGATTGTCGTTTTGCAGTCTGTATGATATAAGATCACGTATGCTTATGAGTTTCATTCCCCATTCGTCGGCAAGTTTGCGGAGTTGTGGCAGCCGGGCCATTGTTCCGTCTTCATTCATGATTTCCATGAGCACTCCGGCAGGTTCGAGACCTGCAAGGCGTGCAAGATCGACGGCCGCTTCCGTATGCCCTGCGCGTTCGAGCACTCCGCGGTCCTGAGCGTAAAGCGGATTGATGTGTCCGGGGCGTCCGAATGTCTCGGGAGTCGATTTAGGGTCGGCGAGCGCGTTAAGCGTAGCGGCTCTGTCATGGGCACTTACTCCTGTGGAGCATCCTTCGAGCTTATCGACGGTCACAGTGAAGGGAGTGCCAAGCATGGAGGTGTTTTCCTCCACCTGAAAACCGAGTTTCAGTTCCTTGCATCTTTTCATGGTCAGTGGAGCGCAGAGCACTCCTCTCGCATGCTGCAGCATGAAATTGACCTGCTCGGGTGTTATTTTCTCAGCTGCTATGATGAGGTCTCCTTCGTTTTCGCGGTCTTCATCGTCTACCACAATCACGAAATTTCCCTTTCTGAAATCTTCTATTGCGTCTTCAATACTATCCAGTCTTATATCTTTATCCATAGTTCTTAAATTCATAATGCATAATTCATAATGCATAATTCATAATGCAGGATGCATAATTATCAGTAGTTTTCGGCCGGCATCGGTTTGCGGAATATCGAGAAGTTTACTGATCCGTAGGCACGGTGCTGTTCGAAGCCGGGCAATGCGGAGAAATCATGCCTGGCGCTATGCTCCACTATAACGAGAGTCCCCGGCTTGACCGCACCGGAATTCAGGATAAGAGCCGGTATTTCGTCAAATCTCGGATGGTCGTAGGGCGGATCGGCAAATACGATGTCGTATGGCTTTTTTGCGGACGTCAGAAACTTGAATACATCGCCGCGTATCACCCGCAAAGCATCGTCGCCGAGCTTTTCCTTGACGCTTCTGATGAAATTGGCCTGTGTAGCCGCCATTTCCACCGATGTCACCGAGCGGGCACCACGAGAGAGGAATTCCAGACTTATCGCACCTGTGCCAGCAAACAGGTCGAGCACCTCTTCTCCGTCGATATCCACTATATTTTCTATTACATTGAAGATGTTTTCCTTGGCGAAATCCGTGGTGGGACGTGCCGTGATGTTATGGGGCACGTCGAAGCGGCGCTTGCCGTATTTACCTCGTATGATACGCATATCTTTCCTTTCTGTTGATGGCCAGATAGACAGCGGTAGGAATTTCCTTGCCGTCCAGATCATGGTTTTTCTGGCTGATTGACTTAAAATAGGGAGTCAGTGTCTTTCCCAGATTCTGCCTTATTTCGCGCCTTCCACTGAAAGCAATCTCGGTCTCAGCCGAGGGTGCTTCATATGTCTGAAGCATGTTCAGGATTATATAAGCTAAGTCAGTTTCAGTTTTCCAAATGTGTGTTGAGGCACATAGAAGCTCCCCGCGACATAGGAGGATGATGTCTGCTGAATCCTCTCTTATGTCGATAAGACTTTTAAATGAGTCGTGAGGCTGGGTGGAGGCTCCTCGGAGAAGGGCCTGCTGGCTCCATACGCGTGCTCCCGGAAAAGACCGCTGCATAAACGATTTAAGTCCCGGCGTGAGCATGTAGGCACACTTTTCGTTTCCTGTCTCGTTGACCATTACATCCAGTATGTCTCCTCCATAGACTGAGACGTAGGCTTCGGCGCAGTCCTCGTCGGTGGGATAAAGAGTGGACGGGAGCCATATCTGCCGGTCGCTCTCTACGATGATGTCGGCTGAATAGTCGTCAAGCACCGTAGGATTGTCGTAGACGGCATCTTCTATCCTGCCGAGGAGTCCTTCTTCAGAAGGATGCCAAGACTGCCGGATTATGACGCGCGGTGCTCTCCCGAGAGATGAGTCGGGAAGCAGCCATGCACCGAATCCATACTTCGATATATCGACGGCAAGATGCCACTGTCCGGTGTCGAGCAGTTCCGATCGGTTGCCGTAAGGGGGTATCTGTTCACTCATAGTGCAAAATTAACAATAAATCCGACTAAAAACAACTTATCGCTTGTCTGTTTCACATTTTTTTTTCAACTTTGCACTATGATAAGTGAAAAATCCGGTGAAAAAAGATCGCTAAACCGTAAAATACTACTGATGACTGTCCCTACGGTGCTGAGTAATGTATCGGTGCCTCTGCTCGGACTGTGTGATACTGCTGTGGCCGGACACATGGATGGTGAGCGTTATCTGGCAGGAATCGCTATCGGTTCCGTCATGATCACTACCATGTATTGGCTCTTCAGCTTTCTTCGTGCCGGAACGTCGGGAATCACTGCCACATATTATGGAGCCGGCGACTGTCGGGGGATGGGTATGAGCCTGCGTAACTCTGTAGCTCTTTCAGTTGCTATAGGAATATTTATCTTCTGCATACATTCCCCGATGCTCGGCGTGCTGCAGAAAGCTATGGGTGCTTCACCGGAGGTAACTGATCTTTCCGGCAGATATTTCAACATCTGCATTATGGGTGCGCTGCCTCAGATGGGGCTCACTGCACTCACCGGATGGATGATAGGAATGCAGTCTACGGCATCGGCGATGGCCGTCAATATAGGTATGAGCGTACTAAACGTTGTATCAACACTTATACTTGTCTATGTCTTTAATCTCGGTTTTGAGGGCATCGCGTATGGAACACTCGCGTCTCAGTGGCTTATACTTGTTCCCGCGCTCTGGATAGTGGTCCGTCTTTGCCGAAGACATAAAGTGCCGGTTGTGGCCGACGGTAGGATTTTTCTTTCACTTCAGGGCTGGAGACAGATGCTCAGCGTCAACTCCAACCTGTTTTTCAGGTCGGCCTGCCTCATAGCTCTTACTATGATGCTTTATGCCTATAGCGCCCGCTTGGGAGACACGGAGGTAGGTTCCAATGCCGTAATTAATCAGCTTTTCTTATTTTTTTCCTATTTTATGGATGGATTCGCATTTACGGGAGAGGCAATGATAGGCCGGTATTCCGGAGCAGGAGACACATATATGCTTCGCACGTCTATGGCGGCATTGTTGAAATGGACTGCAGGCATAACTCTTGTCTTCTCAGCTGTATATACCTTTGCGCTTCCGTATATTGTCAGTCTGCTGAGCGATTCCACTGCAGTCATGTCTTGCGTACGGGAATGCCGTATCTGGGTATCTTTATTGCCTATAGCCGGAGCGGCGGCATTTATTTACGATGGTTTTTATATCGGACTTACAAGGACGCGCCCCATGTTGATATCGACACTCTGTGGCGTAGGGCTGTTTGCAGTGCTGCTGCACACTGTCAGCCATACACAGTGGATGCTTTGGATGTCCTTTACAAGCTATCTTGCACTCCGCTCCATCATCCTCATCACTCTCTTCCGTATTCCAAAATTCTAAATTCTACATTCTAAATTAAGATAATGGTAAAGTTTGTAAATGCCAAGTTGAATCTTGGCCTAAATATAGTAAGAAAGCGCCCGGACGGCTATCATGATCTTCAGACCATTTTCTATCCCGTAGGTAAATACAATGGTACGCCTGTAAATCCGGAGCCATTCTGCGATATTCTGGAGATAACCGAAGCGGAGACAACCGATTTTATATTTACCGGAAGAAAGGTGGATTGTCCTTTGGAAAAGAATCTCGTGTATAAAGCCTGGAGGATATTTAAGGACAATTATCCGGATATGTCTGACTGCAGAATACATCTTGAAAAGCATCTGCCAGACGGCGCCGGTCTTGGAGGAGGGAGTGCCGACGCTTCCGCTGTTCTGTGTACGCTTAATGAAATGAACGGTTTCCCCTTCTCCGACGCTCAGCTCGTGGATATGGCTTTGAAGCTTGGAGCTGACTGTCCATTCTTTATATACAACAGACCGTGCTATGCCGAAGGAGTAGGAGAGAGGCTTACACCTGTCGGTCTCGATCTTTCAGGATGGTGGTGTCTGCTCGTTAAGCCTGATCTCTACATTTCAACAAAGGAGGCATTCGCGGGAGTGACACCATGTCTTCCTCTGTTTTCACTTAGAGAGACAATAAACCTTGCCCCCAAGGAGTGGCAGGGGCGCATGGTAAATGACTTTGAAGGTTCGCTTTTCCCAAATCATGAAGTGCTCTCGGATATAAAGGATCGGCTTCTTGCCAACGGTGCGGAATATGCTTCAATGTCAGGATCGGGTTCGACTGTATTCGGCCTTTTCAAGGACAAGGAAAGCGCGATGGAAGCCTCAGTTGATTTCAGAGAGCATTATACGGCCCTGTGCCTTATGTAAAAAAACAGCTACTTTCCCAAGCAGCTGTTTCTTGAAAGTTTTCCATAATACTTTCGAACTAACCTAACATCATGAAACGATTTTTATACCTTTTAAACAACGTTGGATATAAAATGTTCGTGAGAATGTAATTTTTTTTCAATGAATTTGATTAATTATTTTTGAAATCATGCGTAAGTTGTTGATTATAAGTATTGTATTGTTTATAAATTTTTATGTTCCTCAGCATATTTTTTCCTCCCGATTATGTATTACATCTCCTTTTAAGGAGGGTCAGTACATAGACAGGGTAGATGTCGAGGAAGTGGTTATAGCGGATGGTTGCGGAATAACAGAGATTCCAGACTATGCTTTTCTGGGGTGCACATCACTCAGAAAGGTTACCCTTCCCGGCGCCCTGAAGAAGATAGGTTTCCAGGCATTCAGTGAATGTTTGTCTTTGGAGGAGATCAATTTCCCGCAATCTCTCGAGGATATAGGCAGCAATTCGTTTGCATACTGTTCAAGCCTTGATAATGTTGTTTTTCCGGATGGCCTTAAGCACATCGGCCATAATGCCTTCTCGTTCTGCTCATCGTTGGGCGAGGCTATTCTTCCGGACAGTCTTGAGGAGATCGAATCATATGCCTTTTCTGATTGCGATTCCTTAAGGAAAGTGCGCTTGCCTGCCAATGGGCGTCTTCTCGGTGAACTGATGATGAACTGCTGTCCTTCTCTTGTTGAGATAGTCGCTCCATCGACCGATGTGCCGAAGTTTGACTGCGAAAGTTTTATTTTTGATCCTTCGGATGACGCGGCATATCAGAGATGTCTTCTGTATGTGCCTGAAAATGCTATAGATAACTATAATGTTTCAAAATCATGGCAAAGGTTTAATAAAATTGCAATCGGTTGGTAGTGAACCGATGAAGTTTAAATAGTGTTTAGGAAGTATAAAATTTGAAACACAATCTTAATTAATACTACGAAGAAAGAAAGATAAAGCGCGATTATGATAATAAAAAAATAGATATCTACGACAACCTTAATCATACTGCTTGAAAGAAACTGCTATAAACTTGATACTAAGGAAAACACACACAGATTTAATTCTATGAAAAACACACGAGAACAAAAACCGAATTACACACTCTTAATCAATAAAACTATGAAAAAGTTATTCTCTTCTATCATCGCTCTCTCATTCGCAGTCACAGGCTTCAACTCAGTAGCGGAAACCGCATATCCTGATGCATCTCCCGAAGCCAATCCCGCACCGGCAGCCTCAGAGGCTCCTGCACCCGCTCCCGCACAGGCGGCTCCCGCGGTCAGAATTCCCTCCAATGTGGTAGTTCCTCAGGAGATCGTAGAGCATCTGACCGTCCGTTTCCCCGGGCAGACAGTTTACGGCATTGCACGCGAAGGTGTCACATATGTAGTGGATCTCGGAAATGGTCTTCACATCCGTTATGACAACTGCTTCAACCCGGTATGCTACGGAGTTCATAATCACAACCATTGATATGACTTAAGAATCAAAATACAATAATACAATACGGAAGGCGCATCTTTAAGGTGCGCCTTCAGCATATATGTGAAAGGCATTTTTATCAGCTTGTCTAAAGTTCTCGATACGCATACCGGTATAAATAATAAGAAAGGCCGGCGCATTTAAGCGTCAGCCTTTCGGGAGATATGAATAGTCTGTTATTTCTATCTGATAGATATTTGTTCTTTAGTCTTTAGTCTTCAGTCTTTAGTCTTCAGATGTTCGTTCTATCAGAGGCCGAGGAGGGCGAGCGGCTGCCACATCGAGAGCTCGACGGAGTTGACGAGCCATTCGTAGATCGGGCTGACAAGACCGAAGAATACGATTCCGATGATGCAGAGGCCAAGACCGAGCTTAGCTACACAGGTACTGTTGAATGTTCCGATGACGGGCTCGTCGTTGGAAATCCACATTGCCTTCACTACGCAGAGATAGTAGTAGAGTGAGATGACTGTGTTGATGAGGGCGATGAGCACCAGCATGTAGAGAGCCATGGAGTTGGTGGAGCAGACACTTGTGAAGATAAGGATCTTACTGAAGAATCCTGCGAAGGGAGGAATACCTGCGAGCGAGAACATAGCGAGGGTCATGGCTACACTGAGCCAGGGATTGGTCTTATGAAGGCCGTTGTAGTCGTCCATGTTGAGTTTGCCGGTGTTGTCTTCGATTGTCTGGATCACAGCGAAGGCTCCGAGATTGCTGACCACATACACGATGATGTAGAACATCAGTGAAGCAAGCCCGAGAGCATTGGCAGCGATCACTCCAAGCATTATGTAGCCTGCCTGTGATACGGATGAGAACGCCATGAATCGCTTCATGTTCTTCTGGCGCAGTGCGAAGAGGTTACCTACTGTAATGGTGAGGATGATCAAAGCGTAGAGCATCCATTCCCAGGCGTCGCTGTAGACCTGGCCGAAGCACTGTGTGAAGATGATGAAGAACGCGAATGCAGCTGAACCCTTCGAGATTACGGAAAGGTATGAGGTCACCGGGGTAGGAGCACCCTGATATACGTCTGCAGTCCATAGATGGAAGGGAACGAGTGAAAGCTTGAATCCGATACCTGCCATCACGAACACGAGCGCGAATATCAGCAGACCGCTCATCTCGCCCTGTACGATCGCAAGCGAGAGGTCGGAGAAGTAAAGGCTTCCCATCGAGAAAGCATATACAAAGCTGAGACCCATCATGAGCACAGCAGAGCTGAACACTGCTGTAAGGATATATTTGATACCGGCCTCATGGCTTTCATAACGGAACTTGTCGAATGCGATCATCGCCGCGATAGGAAGCGATGCTGATTCAAGACCGATGATGAAGAGGAGAAAATGACGGGCGGATATCATAAGATACATTCCGAAGAGTGTAGCGAAAAGAAGCTCATAGTATTCACCCTTGCGAATCGACATCTCTTCGCTGTCTGCCCATTTGAACGACTGAAGCAGTACGAGGAATACGCCGATATTGAGGATGCACTTCATTGCCTTGCAGGCGGTGTCATTTACATACATGCCTCCGAATATTCCCTCTGCCGAGCTCGGAGCGAGCCATATCGCTACCGTAGCGAGAAGGAAGAGAACCGCTGTAAACGGGGTCAGGATCTTCTTTACCCCCTCTCCTCCGAATGTGTCCATGAAGAACACCACGAGGAAGATTCCCAATACAATCAGTTCGGGAAGCATTGTCCCAAATTGTGAATAGTCCATTGTTTTTCTGAGTTGTTAATGTGAAAGGTAAAGATTTTGATTAGAGTGCCGCTGCCTGAATGGCTGCGATGATGGGATGGAAAGAATGCTGTATTGTCTCGTTGATCCAGTTGGGGAAGCATCCGATACCTGCGATACAGAGGATAAGGGTCACTGTGCTGAGACGCTCAAACCATGAGGCGTCGGTCAGTGCGAGGTGATGCTCGTCCTGTACCGGTCCGAGGAGAAGCTTGCCGACAACGCGGAGAATGTAGACAGCGGTTATCACGATCGAGCATGTAGCCGCGATCACGAATACACGGTGGAATGTATCTGCGTCCTGGAACGAACCGAAGAAGATTGTCATTTCAGCTACGAAACCCGAGAGACCCGGAAGACCGAGTGATGCGAAACCGGCGATCATGTAGCATACGCCGAGGTAAGGCATTATCTTCATAAGGCCACCCATCTGACGGATGTCACGTGTATGTGTCCTTCCGTAGATCATACCGATAAGAGCGAAGAAGAGGGCTGTCATCAGACCGTGTGAGAGCATCTGCATGATGGCACCCGTCATTGCTGTGGTGTTGAGCATCAGGATTGCGAAGAGCACCATGCCGCAGTGCGATACCGAAGAGTATGCGTTGATGTATTTGAGGTCGGTCTGAACGCAGGCTGAGAATGCACCGTAGACGATAGAGATACCTGTCAGTACGATAAAGATCCACGCGAGTTCGTTGGCTGCCTGCGGGAGCAGGAAGATAGCGATACGGAAGCATCCGTAGCCACCGAGCTTCATAAGAACGCCGGCGTGAAGCATTGACACTGCAGTAGGAGCACAGGCGTGACCGTCAGGGCTCCATGTGTGGAAGGGGAACATTGCACCGAGCACACCGAAGCCCACAAAAGTGAAGCAGAAGAGCATTCGCTGCCAGCTCGGATCTATCTGAGAGCTGTGTGAGATCTCAAGGATATTCCAGGTGCAGTTGGCAAGATCGGGAGCGGAGTGCCAGAAGATGCCGAGAAGACCGAGCATAAGGAACGCTGAGCCGCCCATAAGCATCAGGGTAAGCTTCATGGCGCTGTATTCCTTGCGGCCTGTGCCCCATACGCCGATAAGAAGATACATCGGGATAAGAGCCACCTCATAGAACATGAACATCGTGAACATGTCGATGGAGATGAAGAATCCGAACACTCCGGTGCTGAGAAGGCAGAACCAGAGGAAGAAATTCTTGGGGAGGGGATTGATCTTCCATGATGCGAAAGTGCCTGCAAACACGATCACGCAGCTAAGAAGGAGCATGAGGACGGAAATGCCGTCGACACCTACTGCGAGGTGTATGTTGAGCGGAGCATACCAGAGCCAGCTGCCCATATAGAGCATTTCCGCGTCGTTTCCGGCTGAGCGGAGGCAGAGGAAATCAACGGTTAGCCAGATGCCGAGCGCCATCAATGCGACGCTGCCTACAGTCATCACCGCGCGGATGGCATTCATACTGCTGTTGCGGCAGACGCCGAGTCCGGCCATCATAAGGATGGGGATGACCACAAACCAAATTAAGATATTTCCAAACATTGTCTTATATTTTTAGCAATATGAATTAAGTCATGCAATTGCGAGCCAAACTATAGCGGCGAGAGCGAGAGCTCCGAAGAAATACCAGGCGACGTAGGCCTGAATATGTCCGTTCTGCATGCCGCGGATAGCGAAGCTTCCTTTCTGAGTGATCTTGGCGAATCCATCCATTGTAGCGTCGATGACATGGCGGTCAAACCATGCGATGCTCTGGCAGATGATGCCGAAGATGATCTTGTGGGTCACGAACTGGTAGATCTCATCCCAGTAGAAGCGACGGTGTGCAGCCTCCCAGAGTGTGGGTAATGCAGCGCGCATCTTGGCGGGACGATCGTTTTTCTTCGCATAGAGCCAGGTAGCGAATGCGATTGCTATTAGCGCAACGATCACGCTCGGGATTGCTACAAACCACTCAAGGTGGATATGGTAGGGTTCTCCGTTGTAGGTCACAAGTTCGCCGAAGGGAATGAAACCGGCTACACAGCTGACTGCCGCGAGGATGATGAGGGGAAGCGACATCTGCCAGGGGCCGTCGTGGGGCTTGTGGTGTTCGTAGTGAGGATTCTCCTCCCACCAGAAGATCAGATAGTAGAGACGGAACATGTAGAAGGCTGTGAGGCCGGCTACCATTGTCATCCAGGCGCCCCAGAAGAACGAATTCTGGTACATCGCAGCGAGCATTTCATCTTTCGAGAAGAATCCGGAGAATGGAGGAATACCTGCTATGGCGAGACATCCTATAAGGAAAGTCCAGTGTGTGATCGGCATATACTTGCGCAGACCACCCATTGCGGTGTAGTTGTTGGAGTGAACGGCATGTATCAGACAGCCTGCACCGAGGAAGAGGAGGGCCTTGAACATAGCGTGAGTGAAGAGGTGGAACATCGAGGCCATGTAGCCGAGACCAGGTGCGTGCCAGTGTTCACCTACGGGGACATAGTCGCGTGCCACTGCAAGCGATACCATCATGAATGCTATCTGCGAGATGGTCGAGAAAGCGAGAACTCGCTTGATGTCGATCTGGCAACATGCCACAACTGCGGCATAGAAAGCAGTGATAGCTCCGACCACAGCTACAAAGTCCATTGATGCGGGCACCTGACAGTAGCAGGGGAACATACGCGCTACGAGGTAGACACCGGCCACGACCATGGTTGCCGCGTGGATGAGGGCCGATACCGGGGTCGGGCCTTCCATTGCGTCGGGAAGCCAAATGTGGAGAGGCATCATAGCCGACTTACCCATACCGCCCATGAAGATCAGCACCATCGCCCAGGTCATTACAGAAGCACCGAGGAAAGTGGCACCGCCGCATTCTGCCATCACGAGCTCAGGATCTGAAGTGAGGGCCTGGAAGTTGAATGTATCTGTGTAGTAGGAGAGGACGAGGATACCGATAAGGAAGCCGAGGTCGGCGAAACGGGTGACGATAAACGCCTTCTTTGATGCCGACACCGCCGACGGAAGCTTATAGAAGAATCCGATGAGAAGGTAGGAGCTTACACCCACAAGCTCCCAGAATATATACATCTGGAAGATGTTGGTAGCCACTACGAGACCGAGCATCGAGAATGAGAAAAGGCTGAGGAAGGCGTAGTAGCGCTGGAAGCCGGGTTCATGCTCCATGTATCCCCAGGAGTAGAGGTGTACGAAGAAGGAGATGGTGGTGATGACCACGAGCATCATAGCAGAGATAGGATCGAGAAGGAAGCCGATCTTTACCACGAGTTTCTCTGTAAATGCAAGCCAGGTGACATCAAACACCTGATACTGCAGACGCTGTCCGAACTCTGTGATGAAGTCGGGCGCTCCGCTGAAGAAGTATGTGAAAGCCACTGTGTAGGCGAGAACAGCGCATGTTCCCATGCCGAGAATACCGAGCACTCCGGCTACTTTACGTGGCATCACAACGCCTCCGATTCCCAAGATGAGGAACATCGCAATTGGGATCGCAAGGATTAAAATTGGAAGTGTTATGTCCATTTCTTAGGAATTTAGAATTTCATTTCTTTAATGTCCGTCACGTTTGTATTGCCGATAGCGCGATAGATGTTGATGATCAGTGCTATGGCGATAGCTGTCTCGGCTGCAGCGATAGCGATCGCAAAGAGGGTAAAGATCATTCCCTCCATGGAGCCGGGGAAAAGGTAACGGTTGAATATCACGAAATTGAGGTCTGCCGAGTTGAGCATAAGCTCAAGTGAGATCAGCATGGCGATCATGTTTCTGCGGGTAATGAAGCCGTAGACGCCACATACGAAGAGGAGAATGCTCGGCACCAGATACCATAAAATGCTTATATCCATAATATAAAACTATTTTCGGGATTATTTCTTACGTGCGATCACGACTCCTCCGATGATGCAGGCAAGCAGCAGAACGCTGACTGCCTCGAACGGAAGAAGATACTGGAACTTTTCCGAACCTACAAGAGCCACGCCTATGTCGTGCATGGTAAGCTCCGGGCCTCCGTATGCGATAGCCTGAGAAAGGGAAATACCCTTAACAAGAGGCATCCTGAAGAGGGCTACAAGCAAAAGCACTGCACCTATGACAGATGCGGAGATACCTGTAAACTTCCTGTGGGCAAGCAGCGGAGCGCTTTTCTCATTGGGCTTGTGGGTAAGGATAATCGCAAACACAAACAGCACCATAATTCCTCCTGCGTAGACCGCTATCTGTACGGCTCCGAGAAACTGAAATCCGAGCTGGAAATAGAATACGGCAGTACATATCAGGGAGAAGAGAAGATAAGTTGCCGCACGGAGGATCTTGGTCGTAGTGACAGCCAGATAAGCTGAAATCACCATCGCGATGGCCACTACGAAGTAGAGTATGATGTTTCCTACTGAATCCATTGTTATTGTTGATTTTACGTTTTTCGTTTCGCGTTTTACGTTGTTGGGTTGTCTGCCTTCTGTGCAGCCTCTTTCTCGGCTTTCTTGGCCGCGGCTTTCGCCAGCGCCTCAGCTTTGATCTTAGCGAGCTGCTCCGGATCCATCGCCGGTTTCGGTTTCGGCTTTGATGCATCCGCGATGACCTGAGCGTCTGTCACTTCTGAATGGGCGTTGAGTACCTTCACGAGTTTGTCGCGTGTGAAGACAGCCTGCTCGAAGTCGTTGGAGAACTCCAGGGCATCCTGAGGACAAGTGGTCACGCAAAGCATGCAGAACGTACAGCTTCCGAGATCATAGTAATACTTGTCGAGCACTTTCTTCTTCTTGCCGTCGGGCAGCTCCACGAATCTCGTCTTGAGCTCAATAGAGCTGTTGGGGCAGTTCATCTGGCAGATGCCGCAGGCGATACATTTGTTGTATGCCGGAGTTGCGTCATCGCCGATCAGTGTAAGTTCCGCACGGAAACGGTCGGCGATCTTGAGTGTGGTATGGCGGTTTTCCGGGTATTGCTCGGTGATCTTCGGAGTCACGAACTCCTTTCCGGTCACGGCCATACCCTTCGCCAGACTCGAGATGCCTTTACCTACCGACGAAAAATATTCCTTAATACTACTCATATAATGGTTAATTTGTTATTTTTTCCTATTGTTTGAATATATTCGGATTTAACGTTCCACCTGACCTCCAAGTATATCAAGAAGCTCTGTGGTGATGTTTTCCTGACGAAGCTTGTTGTATTCAAGGCGAAGGCTTTCAAGAAGCTTTTTGGCGTTGTCGTTGGCGCTCTGCATCGCCATCACGCGGGCTGCCTGCTCCGAGGCGCGGTTTTGAATGGTGATCTCCTGCATCGAAGAGAGCACGAACATCGGAAGCACCGCGTTGAAGATACTGTTGGCATCAGGCTCGAAAATGCACATTCCCGTCGCCTCGGAACTGTCGGAGCCTTCAAGCAGCGTCTCTCCCGATATCGGGAAAAGAGTCTCCAGGGTAGCTTTCTGGCGGCTCATGGAGAAGAAATGCATATATTCCACACATACCAGATCGTATTCTCCCGTAGCGAATTTGTCGCGGAGACCATGAGTGAATTCATTGACCTTTTCAGCCTCCATCTTTGAGTCGATACCTTTGACATTCACTACATGGATATGCTGATCTGCGATTTTTGAAACAGCCTTGTTCATCTTCTGACCGATAGGGTAGATGTCGATCTCAACCGTAGGTCCGTATTTAGCCTGAAACCGTTTCAGCTCCGCCAGGGCGGCCTTGAATATATTGATATTGTAAGCACCGCACAGACCGTCGTCGCTTCCGAAAACGGCAAATGCGATTTTTTTCACCTCATGGCGAGTCTCGATGAGCGGACTGCTGAAGTCAGCGCCGGACTGCATGATGTGGGCCATCACCGACTTGATCTTATTGCGGTAGGGCACGAGCTGCTTGAGCGAAGACTCGAACTTATGCACCTTAGCCGAAGATATCATCTTCATGGCGCCGGTGATCTTCTCGCTCGAAGCCACTGAGCCGATACGTGTCTTTAGTTCCCTGAGGGTTGCCATTGTGTTTAATTTTTAATTTCGCAGGCTTAATTAAAGGGTATATGGTTAAAGGCAATGTGACAATAACGATATAAGGCTTTAATCAGGCATGTGATTACATATTATTAGTGGCATGCGTCGGTTTCACCCGGCGCATACCTGTATTGTATTATTTATAGCGGGCGCTGATCTCTGACGCACATTCACGGAGTTTTGCCTGAACGTCGTCGGTGAGATTTCCGGCTTTGATCTCTTCGAGCACTTCCTTACGGTATTTAGCCTCGAGAAGCTGAACGAAAAGAGTCTCGAACTCATGGACCTTGTCAAGGGGCACATTTTCCATCAGACCGTTGACACCGCAGAATATCACCGCAACCTGATTCTCTACAGGCCATGGCTGATACTGAGGCTGAATGAGTAGCTGCTGGTTCTTTCGTCCTGTATCAATGACCTTAGCTGTCACAGGATCGATGTCGCCGCCGAATTTCGTGAATGATTCGAGCTCACGATACTGTGCCTGAGCAATCTTAAGCGTACCGGCCACCTTCTTCATAGGTTTGATCTGGGCGTTACCGCCTACACGGGATACGGAGATACCTACATTGACGGCAGGACGGATACCCTGGTTGAACAAGGCTGTCTCAAGGAAGATCTGTCCGTCGGTGATCGATATCACATTGGTAGGAATGTATGCCGATACGTCACCTGCCTGTGTCTCGATGATCGGGAGCGCTGTCAGCGAGCCGCCGCCTTTTACTATAGGCTTCAGAACTTCCGGAAGGTCGTTCATGTTAGAGGCTACCTGCTGGTTGTCAATGATCTTGGCAGCTCTCTCGAGAAGACGTGAGTGCAGATAGAAGATATCGCCGGGATATGCCTCGCGTCCGGAAGGACGCTTGAGGATAAGGGAGATCTCGCGGTAGGCGACGGCCTGCTTTGACAGGTCATCGTATACGATCAGGGCGTCGCGGCCGGTGTCTCGGATGAACTCGCCGATGGCAACACCAGCGAACGGTGCGTAATAGCGCATCGCAGCTGAGTCGGAGGCTGTAGCGGATACAACCACGGTGTAGTCCATTGCGCCGTGCTTCTTCAGGGTCTGCACAATCGAGGCTACTGTGGAAGCCTTCTGTCCGATGGCCACGTAGATACAGTAGACGGGTTTGCCGGCGAGATAGTTTTCGCGCTGGTTGATGATGGTGTCGATAGCTATGGCCGTCTTACCGATCTGTCGGTCGCCGATGATGAGCTCTCGCTGGCCGCGGCCGATAGGAATCATCGAGTCGATAGCTTTGAGGCCTGTCTGGAGCGGCTGCTTCACCGGCTGGCGGAAAATGACGCCTGGTGCTTTTCTCTCGAGGGGCATGCGAAGCAACTCACCTTCTATAGGGCCGTTGCCGTCGATCGGTTCGCCGAGGATATTTATAACGCGACCGAAGAGGCCATCGCCGACCGGTATAGAGGCAATCTCACCCGTGCGACGTACCGTCATGTTTTCTGACACCGCATTAACATCGTCGAGAAGCACAACACCCACGTTGCTTTTCTCGAGATTCAATGCGACACCGGTAGAACCGTTTTCGAACTCGACAAGCTCGCTGGCTTTTACGTTTTCGAGGCCGTAGACATGTGCTACGCCGTCGCCGACGCTGAGCACTGTGCCAACCTCTTCAAACTTCACCTGAGAGCTTACGTTCTCGAGTTGCTGCTTAAGAATATCTGAAATTTCGCTTGGGTTAAGCATTGTTAATTGCTTCTTAAAAGTTTTAAACGTAATTGTTCGATCTCATTGCTGATCGAAGCGTCGAGACGTTGTCCGTCTACATCGATCACAAACCCTCCGATGAGTTCGGGATCCACATCATAAGAGAATTCAAGGGTCATTCCCGGATAAGCTTTCGTCACTATGTCGCGCAGTTTCTGCAGCATAGAGTCGTCAAGCTTTGTGGCGGTGATGATTCTCACGCGCGCGATCTTGTTTTCCTTACGGTAAAGGTCGCAATAGGCGAGAGCCATCAGCTGAGCGAAGTCAGCTCTTTTCCTATCGAGAATCAACTTGACAAATGAACGATAGTCATCTTCCACCAAATCCCCTGCCGCCGTGATGAGGAGTTTTTCCTTATCTTCCCGCTTCACGAAAGGGTTTGCAAGAACTTTCTGCAATCCCGGATTGGCGGCAAACGACTCGGCTACCGTCTTCATCTCGAGGTAGACCTTCTCGGCGTTACCACGCTCGACGGCGAGTTTATAGAGCGCTTTTGCGTAGCGCTGGGGTATCAGTCCCTCGTTCATTGTTTTAGTTCTTCTCTATTTCGTCCAACATCTTATTCACAAGCTTCTGCTGCTCTTCATCGTTTTTGAGCTGGTTTCTCACCATCTTTTCAGCGATGTCGATTGAGAACTTGCTTACTTCATTTCTGAACTGGAGTTCTGCTTCCTTGCGCGACTGCTCAATGGAGACTTTTGCCTGCTCCATAACCTTGCGGGCCTCTTCGGAAGCCTCTTTCTTGGCTTCCTCGATGATCTGGCTCTTCATTTTCGCAGCTTCGCGTAGCATTTCAGCCTGACGGGCCTGAGCTTCACCTATGACCTGCTGAGCGGATTCCTTTGCGTTGTCAAGCTGCTGCTTGGCTTCGCGTGCATATTCCACTCCTTTGTCGATAGCGTCAGCACGCCCTTCCATCTGCTTGATGATCACAGGCCATCCCCACTTCGCAAGAACGATGAAGAGGAGGATGAACGCAACGAACATCCAGAATACCAGTCCAAAATCGGGCGTGAATAATTCCATTCTGTAGAGAATTTATGGCCGTAGCCGATCAGATGAAGAGAGCGAGTGCGGAAACGATCACGGCAAAGAGGGCCACACCTTCGATGAGGGCTGCGATCACGATCATGTTCGAACGGATATCACCTGCGCTTTCCGGCTGGCGAGCGATAGCTTCCATCGCGCTGCTACCGATTTTACCGATACCGATACCTGCACCGATTGCTGAAAGGCCTGCGCCGAACGCTGCGCCGAATGAAGCGAGGGCTTCTGCTACTAAAATCATTGAAAACATAGTCTTGTGTTTTTAGTGTTATTATTGTTATTGTTTATTTCTGTTGAGTCATATTTCCTCCACAGCGGCTCCATGATGATCGCCGTGCTCTTCATGTACGGCCATCGATATGAAGATGGTGGAAAGGAGTGTGAACACATATGCCTGGATGAAGCTGACAAGCGTATCCAGAGCCAGCATGAAGATGGAGAAGAGCAGTGATACAACAGCCGACACTCCTGCCACCGCCGCGCCATATGCCGCGAAAATGAATATCAGAAGCGTAAGGGTTATCACTATCATATGGCCTCCCATCATATTAGCGAAGAGACGGACACAGAGAGCGGCCGGCTTGGTGAAGATTCCGAAAATCTCGATCACCTGCATGATCGGGATAGGGAACTTCAGAAGCAGGGGTACATCAGGCCAGAATATCTCTTTCCAGTAATGCTTGTTGCCATGGATGTTTGTAATTACAAATGTCATGACCGCAAGAACCAGTGTGATTGCTATATTGCCGGTAAGATTAGCACCTCCGGGGAATATTACTATAAGGCCGAGAAGGTTCATCACAAGGATGAAGAAGAACGCCGTCAGAAGATAGGGCGCGAATCTCGGAGCCTTTTCGCCGAGTGTGCTTTTTATAACCCCGGTGTAGACGAAGTCTACGCAAAGCTCGAGGAATCCCATTCCCTTACGTGGAGCCTTGAATCCATTGCGGGTGTAGAACCTTACAAGTCCCATCACCATCCAGGTCACGAGAGCGGCCGCGATAAAGAGCGCGAGCACATTCTTTGTAATCGAGATGTCAAATGGCTTGTATTCCTTATAGTATTTTCCGTCAAACTTGACATACCCGTCTACAATTTCATCGTTCTGAGCTGAAGCGATTTTCTCGGCTTCCGCTTCATCTGCCGGTGATGTGGGGATGAGCTGCACGACTTTGTTTTTATGCTTGCTCGTATGAGCGAGTACAAACTTGTATCTATCGGGCCAGTCTCCTTTAGCAATAGTCACAATTTGCGGAACAGCTACAGTGTGTGTCTTACCTGTCTTAGCATCGGTATGCTCCTCGTATTTCACGAGTCTGCCCGATGAGAAGCAGTGCCAGCTGCCGTCTTCCGCCCTTACGATAACCGGGAGCGGAATGCGGTATGTATGGCTGAAGGGCACTTCCCAGCCGTAGCCGTCACCGAGGTGATGGAAGATGTTTTCCTTCACGTCGACCTGTCCTTTCTCTCCTTCTGAAGCTAAAGCAGGGAAGGAAAGGAAGAGCAAGGCTATGATGGAAAACAGTATGGCTAAATTTTTTCTCATTACGGAAGATGTTAATAGATGCACACTGAGATTACGTTGTGGTCGACGTCCGCGAGTCCGCCCTTGATGTCGTAGGTTTTCTCCTCTCCGGCCGGAGTGCGGTAGGCGACTGTTCCCTCAACGAGCACCGAAATCAGGGGCGCGTGGTTTTTAAGCACCGTAAACCTGCCGATCTCTCCCGGCAGGGTTACGGAAACCGCTTCGCCCTTGAAGACGACTTCCTGAGGTGAAATGATTTCTAAAGTCATTTTCGCAGAGTGCTATTGTTATACTTCGGCAAGCATCTTCTTACCCTTGGCGATCGCTTCGTCGATAGTGCCGACGTTAAGGAATGCCTGTTCGGGATATTCGTCCATTTCGCCGCTCAGAATCATCTTGAAGCCACGGATGGTCTCCTGCAGAGGCACCATCACGCCCGGAACGCCGGTGAACTGCTCTGCCACATGGAACGGCTGGCTGAGGAAGCGCTGTGCGCGGCGTGCTCTGGAAACGACAAGCTTATCCTCGTCGCTGAGCTCGTCTACACCGAGGATCGCGATGATATCCTGAAGGTCATTGTATTTCTGAAGAAGCTGCTTGGTCTGCTGGGCTACATTGTAGTGTTCCTCGCCGATGATGTTCGGGTCAAGGATTCGTGAAGTTGAGTCAAGCGGGTCAACGGCCGGATAGATACCGAGCTCGGCGATCTTACGGTTGAGCACCGTGGTTGCGTCGAGGAATGAGAATGTTGTGGCCGGTGCCGGGTCTGTCAGGTCATCGGCAGGCACGTAGATGGCCTGTACGGATGTGATAGATCCGTTTTTAGTCGAAGTGATTCGCTCCTGAAGGGCACCCATCTCGGATGCAAGAGTAGGCTGATAGCCTACAGCCGAAGGCATACGGCCGAGAAGCGCCGAAACCTCTGAACCTGCCTGAGTGAAACGGAAGATATTGTCGATGAAGAGGAGGATGTCCTGTCCGCCGCCTTCGGCGTCACGGAACTGCTCAGCCACCGTCAGACCGGAGAGAGCCACACGGAGACGTGCGCCCGGCGGTTCGTTCATCTGTCCGAACACCATGGTCACCTGGCTCTTCTCAACCTCGCTCATGTCTACGTCGGCCAGATTCCATTCACCTTTCTCCATTCCTTCCTCAAATTTCTTGCCGTATTTCATAACGCCGCTCTCGATCATCTCGCGAAGAAGGTCGTTACCCTCACGGGTGCGTTCTCCCACACCTGTGAATACGGAGAAACCGTTTGAGCCTTTGGCGATATTGTTGATAAGCTCCTGGATAAGCACTGTCTTTCCTACACCTGCACCGCCGAAGAGACCGATCTTTCCGCCCTTGGTGTAAGGCTCAAGGAAGTCGATCACCTTGATACCTGTCAGAAGTATCTCGGTAGAGATCGCAAGGTCCTCGAAAGCCGGAGCCGGCTGATGTATGGGACGAAGATGATCTCGGTCAAGTTCCGGAAGGTGATCGATAGGCTCGCCGATCACATTGAGAAGACGTCCTTTCACCTGCTGACCTGTAGGCACAGCTATCGGGCGTCCGAGGTTTTCTACTTCCATGCCGCGGCGGATACCGTCGGTTGATTCCATAGCCACACATCTTACGGTTTCCTCTCCGATGTGCTGCTCGACTTCGAGTATCAGTTCCTCTCCATTGTCACGCGTGATTTTCAGTGCCGCGTAGATTGGGGGAATGTTCTCTTTGCCTCCCTCGAAACTTACGTCGATGACGGGGCCGATAATCTGAGTGATCGTTCCTTTGTTTGCGCTCATTTTGTCTGATGTCGTAAAGTATTTAGAATACTTGTTGTTTTAAATTTTGTCCCGTCGGAGGGTTTCATGCCTCCGGCAGGTATTTAAGTTGATGAGTAGGAGTGTCAGAATGTCCAGCCAAGGGCTACGAATACAGCCATAACCACGAGATTCACAAGAGCGAATGGCATCATGTATTTCCATTCAAGCGCGAGCATCTGGTCGATACGTACGCGCGGGAATGTCCACTTGAACCAGATGATGATGTAGCTGATGAAGAAAGCCTTGCCAAGGAACCATACGGGACCCGGAATCCAGTTCATCACCATATTGAAGCCATCCCAGCCAGCGATATGGAAAGGCATCCAGCCTCCAAGGAACATCAGAGACGCGATACCGCTGACGATAAAGAGGTTGAGATATTCAGCAAGGTAGAAGAAGCCGAAATGTATACCTGAGTACTCTGTGTGGTAGCCGGCGGTAAGCTCGTGCTCTGCCTCCGGAAGGTCGAAAGGACCACGGTTTGTCTCAGCGGTGGCCGCGATCACATAGATAAGGAATGCAACGACAGCGGGGAGCCAGCCCTGGAAGATAAACCAGCAGCGTTCCTGCTGAGCCACGAGTTCGTTGATGTTCATTGTTCCGGCGAGCACTACTATCGACATAAGTGCAAGACCAAGAGACAACTCATAAGATATCATCTGAGCGCCGCTTCGCATGGCGCCGATAAGGGTATACTTATTGTTGGAAGACCATCCTGCGAGCAGGATACCGAGAACACCGACGCTGGAGACAGCGAGAATGAAGAAGATACCGATGTTGTAGTCGATGATCTGCAGGCCGCGTCCCCAGGGGAGACATGCAAGCATCACCACAGATGAAGTAATGATGATGTAGGGAGCAAGCTTGAAGAGGAATTTATCAGTACCTTTCAGTGAGATAAGCTCCTTGATAAGGATCTTGAACATATCGGCGAACACCTGCAGCAGACCCCAGGGACCTACACGCATCGGGCCGAGACGGCACTGAAACCATGCGCAGAGCTTACGCTCGTAGAGGATGTAGAAAAGGGCGAGCACCGTATAGGTGAGCAGTATCAGGACTCCGATGATGACGCATTCAATCAGCGTGGCGGCCCAGACGGGCATGCAGCCGATGAGCAGGTCATTGATCCAGTTAGTTACAATACCAAAGTCAAACATGTCGATTCTGAGTTATAGTTAGCGGTCAATATCTGGAATTACGAAGTCAAGTGCGGCTCCGATTGTGATGAGGTCGGCGATCATATTGCCACGGCAGCAGAGATCCATTACTCCTACGAGATTGAAACATGGGCTCTGGAAGTGTACGCGGAAAGGATTCTTGCCGCCATCGCTTTCGATGTAGACACCGAATGTGCCGCGGGAAGCCTCAACCTGTGTATACCAGTGTCCGGCCGGGAGCTTCACGATCTTCGGAACCTGTGCGCGGATGTCGCCTTCCGGAATATTATCGACAAGCTGCTCGAGAATGCGGCAGCTCTGCTCGATCTCCTTCATGCGGACCATATAGCGGGAGTATGAATCGCAGCCGTCAAGCAGTACTTCGTCAAACTCCACGCGATCGTAGGCTGCATACGGATGTTTCTTACGGCAGTCGCAGCTCCAGTTGGAGCCTCGCCCGGAAGGTCCTGTGATGCAGTAGTTGATAGCGTCTTCCTTGCTGAGGTGGCCGACACCAACCATACGGTTCTTTGCTATGATGTTTCCTGAATATACCTTATGGTACTCTTTCAGACGCTCCGGCATTATGGCGAGAAGTTCTTTTACATCCTTGACGAAATCCGGGTGAAGATCTGCTATGACGCCACCGATCACATTATAGTTCATTGACATACGTGCGCCACATGTTTTCTCGAAGATGTCGAGTATCATCTCACGCTCGCGGAAACCGTAGAAGAACGCGGTAGTGGCACCGAGGTCCATCGCCGTACAGCCGAAGCTGAGCAGATGGCTTGATATACGCATGAGCTCGTCCATCATAGTGCGGATCACAACGGCACGCTCCGGAATCACAAGGCCCATTGCCTTCTCGATACACATACAGAGACAATGGCGGTTCTGATGCGCGCTCATGTAGTCCATACGGTCGGTGAAATGGAGTATCTGGGGATATCCGAGGCTTTCGCACAGTTTCTCGATACCACGGTGTATATATCCGGAAACGACATCCACTTTCTTTACCTCCTCACCGTCGATAGCGGCGCGGAAACGCATCACGCCGTGTGTCGACGGGTGCTGGGGGCCTACATTTACCACGTAGTCGCCTTCCTTGAATACCTTGCCGGGTATTCCCTTGATGGTTCCGTCGGGCTGTTCACGGTAAGATACAGTGTCATCCTCGTTTTTCTCGTCGTCGGCAGGAATAGGGTTGAGGGCCGGATTCGCGTCGTAGTCCTTGCGAAGGGGGAAACCCTTCCAGTCGTTGCGAAGGAAGAAGCGACGCATGTCGGGATGCTCAATGAATTTAATTCCGAAGAAATCATATACCTCGCGTTCCTGGAAGTTAGCGACTTTCCATAGATCGGAAACAGTGTGTATATAAGGGTTCTCACGGTCGGATACAGCGACCTTCACCGAGATCATCTCCCATTTACGGGATGTGGCGGTCAGATAATAGACCACTCCGAGACTATCCTTCCAGTCCATGCCGACAACAGCCGTCAGGACATCGAAGTTGAGCTCGGGATTATGTTTGAGTTCTGTAGCAAGCTTATGCCAGTCTTCAGCAGGGACATTGACGAGAAGGATATCTCCCTCTTCGAATGTGGCCGACGGGCAAATCTTGCTGATGCAGTCTTTAACGCTCATTTTAAGAGTCAAGTGTTAAGTGTTAAGAGTTAAGAAGATTAATACTCGCCTGCCTCTGAAGGATGCTTGCGGAAGAAGTCCTGAATCTTCTGCTGGCGATTGACACCACCGAAGAACTTCTGGACCTTGATCTTGCGCTGCAGCTGCATAAGGCCATAGAACATAGCTTCGGGACGCGGGGGACATCCCGGTATGAACACGTCGACAGGTATAATCTTGTCTACGCCGTCGACAACGCAATATGACTTCTTGAACGGACCGCCGCTGACGGCGCAACCGCCGCATGCGATCACATATTTGGGTTCGGCAAGCTGCTCATACAGACGGACCAGTGCCGGAGCCATCTTGTGCACGATAGTGCCCTGCACCATTATGTAGTCGGCCTGACGGGGTGAGTTGCGGGCAACCTCAAAACCGAAACGAGCCATATCGTAGCGGGCAGCGCCGAGACACATGAACTCGATGGCGCAGCAGCTTGTGCCGAAACAGAGAGGCCAGAGGGAGTTGGAGATGCCCCAGTTGATGAGCTGGTCGAGTTTACCTACTGCTACGTTGGCGCCGGTGGCGTTAAGTTCCTCTACGAGTTTATCGATGTATTCGTTGTCTTTGAAGTCCTCATGCTTCATCGACTTGATGGATGGTTCTTTTACTGCCATTTGAGCGCTCCTTTCCGCCAGGCGTAAGCCAGGCCTAAAATAAGAATGAACAAGAAGATAGCGACACAGAGAAGTCCCGAGGGACCAAGGCTACGCATGATTGTGGCCCAGGGATAGAGGAAGACTGTCTCGACATCGAAAAGAAGAAACAGGATGGCGAAAATGTAGTAGCCTGACTTGAACTGAATCATAGATTCTCCGCGGGTCGGGATACCGCACTCATAGGTCTCGCCTTTCTTTACCGAATAGGATTTAGGGGAGATGAGTCTGGCGATAAGTAGAGCCGCAAACACAAGGCCAATGCCTGTCAGGGTAGCGGTTACCGCAAGATCTCCGTTGCTTATTTCCAACAGTAAATTCATAAAAGTTATTGTGTTTTAATTGTTTATTCTGATGTCAAGTTGAAATAGCGCACAATAGGTCCACTATTCGAGTGCAAAGATACTTAAAATTTCTTAAATTTACAACACAAAATAAAAAAAATCGCGAATCCACGAGTAAGAGGATTCACGATTTTTCCGGTCGAAAAAACGACCTGTGATTTATTTGACATTGAGAGTCATACCAGCCGAGTGTGCTGTGGTGAGGGGCGAATACTGCGACTGGATGGTGGCTATTCCACAGCTGAACTTACCGTCCTGACTGACTGTGCAGTCGTAGCTTATCACATGCTGTCCCTTCGGGAGCCATCCGAAGAAGAGGTTTGTTTGGCTGTCGCGAACCTCACGGTAGAAACCGACCCTGTCGGAATGAGTGTAGCCGGAAAGCTGGTCGACAGGTTCGAGACACGCGCTGCGTTCGTCTGTGACCGCCACATAATCCATATCGCGCCCGGCTGTGATGAAGAGTGTGACACGAACCTTCATGCCTTTGGTCAGTTCTATTCCTTCCTTTGGGATCAGTTGACCGTTGTCATCTTCCACTAAAGCTACAACACTTTTACGGATTGACAGATCAGGAACTTCGGCCGGAGCCACCTCCATGATCGGGGCTTCATACTGGCTTATAACACCTCCCCATGCAGGCGACTTTCCTTTTCGCATTATGGAAAGTGTCTTTCCGGACGCATCCTTTGGATTCAAGGTAAGTGTAAACGCGCCCGTAAGCTTTGCTGTCTCAGGCAGTTTTAGCTTTTTGCCCTTGAGGGTGAATACAGGAGTATCTTCGGATGATGCGGACTGAGAAGTCAGCGCTCCATTCCAGTCTGTGCCTGACGACAGGATAGCGTTGACTGTCTCCACTGTATAAGTGTTCTTTCCCCAGTCCTGATACTGACGTCCGAGTACAAGCCATTGACGAAGACTGTCGACAATAGCGTTGGTTGGCTGGATCTCAGCAAAGGCTTCAAGGACAAGGGTAGTGGTCTGCAATACAGACATTCCATCCCGCCCGGAGTTCAGATTGTCAAACCACATTCCTTTTTCCGGACTCTCGCTTGCAAACTGTCGGAGTGATTCGAGTATTTCGTTAGAAGTCCTGCGTTCTCCGGCCCTCCATAGCACGATGGCTGCCTTAGCTTTCTGACCTATACCCATATCTTTCCACTCTGAAGCAATGTCCCTGACAGCCTTGACAGCTATCGATGACATCTCCTTACCGTATGAGCCGGAAGAAATGTAAGACGTCGGGAAACTGCCGCGTACGTAGAGCCAGTCGAGAAGATAGCTTAGTGATTCCCCTTTCCTGTGATATTTCCTATAGTCCTTCACAGTCTCTGTGTCGACATATCTGATTCCATTTCTGAGCATTGTTTCGTAATCATCGAGGCTACTCTGTGCTCCGGCCTTCATGATCATGGCGAAATGTCGGAGAACGTCGCGGGTGATCCACGTTGACGACTCCATTTCCGGACACCAGCTCCATCCGCCGTCGGAGCCTTGCAGACCTCGTATGTCATCAACAATCTCTCCGATGGTTTTCTTTGCATAAGCATCGTCGAGCAGTGATCCGAGACGGCTCATACGAAGTGTCTCCGACTCGGCATTGTTCACCCATGGGGTGTTTGAAAGCTCGGTTATCTTCAGGTTGCCGTCCTTCTCAAGATTGCTCTTGAGGGCAGCGAACTCAGAGTCCTTATCGCTAAGAAGTGCCTCAAGACCACTTTTCAGATCCGGTCTTGTAGAGATAAGGTTATATGCGATTACATTGCCGAATAAAGCCTTTATTTTCGATGTAATGCTCTTGGATTCAGGCTTTACTATGTCGGGAAGTGCTGTAATGCAGTACCATGCAGGGTTGTCGCAGTATTGAAGGGTGACCTGATCTGTAGCCTTGAATTTCGGAAGCTTTGCCTCCATTTTACCGTTGTCGGGAGCTATCCAGAACGGAGTGGACTCCACTATCGGGGAAGAAGCCGGGATAACAGGAACGAGCGCCTGCTCGCCGTCACGATGTCCGTTTGCCTCCGCAAAGGCACGGAATCCTACAGCTGATACATCTGACGGAACATGCCATTGCATGGTAATGACTCTTCCTGATCCTATCTCTACGGCATCAGGAGTGAAGTCCTTGGCGACAATGGTCTTGCCTGATACAAGGTCTACGAGTTCAAAACGGCATTTCGGAGAGCATTCCTCATCCGAGTTGTTGAAAACAGTAGCTGTCAGTTCTATCACATCGCCGGTACGCACGAATCGCGGAGCATGGGTCGAAACCATGATTGGTTTCGAAGCTACGGCCTCGAGAGTGGTTTTGGCTGTCTGGAGTTCCTTATCGTATCCAATCAGCTGGAAAGCCCATGTGGTGTTGAAATTTGGAACTGTAAAGTCAATGTTCACGACACCGTTATCATCGGAAACGAGACTCGGCATGAAGAACGCAACAGGGCATTCCGTCTCACGAAGTTCAGTTGTTTCCTGATTAGCAGGTGTCCCGGCATTGCCATATCCTGCAACCATCCCTTCCTCCATAACCGCGTCTTCCTCTTCCGCTTCTTCCACAACTGCCATATCAGAATCGGCGGTCGCCATACTGTTCATGACGGGGGCAGCCAGTTTCATTGAGGCGGTGCTTCGCATTACAGCCATTTCATTTTTAATTTCACCTGTTATATATGCCACCCCATCGTCGTCGTAATACATTCCTCCGTTGAAACCCCAATCCTGTCCGTAGTCATTTATTTTGGGGAATGAAAGGGAATTATAGGAGAGGTAGCCAATTTTCCGTAGAGCCGTGTGAATCCAGCGGGGGAAATTATTCATTTCCCTCATTAAATAGAATGTCCCGTATCTATTAGGCTGTGGAGCGAAATTCCAGTTGAAAGGAGTGATCGCGTTGAGGGCAGCGTCGGTCATCACCGCCATTGCGGGGATCTCCGATGCCTTTGAGGATTTCCGATAGAACCGGAATGACCATCGTTCCTTGTCTCCGGCCGAAATCTTGTCGCGGAATGATTCTGTCTCTACCTTCAGCTTCTCTTCGGAAGCAGCTGAAAGTACGGTTATATTTTGCATTTCCGTCTCCAGATCGGAGAGCCAGCTGAGATTAAGGATGTATTTCTGATTGCCCTTCGGCGCATCAACCGGCACCAGGACATTATCCTTTACTATATGCAGCCACTCCATCGAGAGTATTTCTCCATCGGCAGACAACACCGCGGGTATCCATCTGTCTTCTACGCCGCTGCCTACCGTCACTTCCACTGTCTTTTCGCTGTGGCCGGCGGTAATCTGATCATTCGTGATCCAGAGTCTGGTGCCCGCGGGCGCAGACTTATCACTGCTTCGCCATAGGGTAACGAGTCTCTCTGCTTTTACTTCCGGCTGGTCCTTCAATGCTACCTTGACCGTGTATTCAGCAGAAGGATAATGTTTTTGTGGAAGAGTCAGGAGAGGTGATGTGAATGATCCCGAAGCAACTGTCTCTTTCGTCGAGTTGTCAATCATCTCATAAGTCAATTCTTTTTTGACTCTTCTGCCCAGTATATCGTTGACATAGAAGGTGATCGGCGCGATACTGTCTGTAATATTCATTTTCCTGAATCCATCCACCGGGAATATGCTATATTCATTGCCTATGGCAAATCTTTCTACAGGACCGTTTTGCGTTTCACCTGCGGGGGATGTGGCTGACAGCTGCACGGAGAAACATCCACGCTCAAACTGTGTGCCCTTGAGATTTGACGTCGGAAGCTCAATGGCATATCTGCCGTCGGCATCAGCCGTCACAGATCCGTCATATGTGGCGGATCCCGATGTAAACCAGCGCATCGGAGGCGTATATGATACGCTATATCTTACTGTGGCGCCACCTACGGGCATTCCGGAGTATGTGAGTACCTGACCCTTCAGATTTACTATGTCGCCCGGATTGACATCCTCTTCAGTATGCTCGGACGTGACAAAGAACGTAGGCGCGACATAATCTGCTACCTGGATTGAAGTCGATCCCAGCCATTTCTTGTCTGAACTATATGCATTGATCTGCCAGGCACCCAAAAGGCCTTGTGCCGGCACTTCGAAATCAACTTCAGCGCGTCCGAATCGGTCGGTTGTCACGGATTGGGTCGCCACTTCCTTGCCGTTAGCGTCTCTAAGGATGACATCAAATTCCATTTCCTTGTTGAGATACATATTAGCTTCCCGCGATCCATATGCGATCATGACTGCCTGCAGACTGTCGCCCGGATGGAACAAAGCTTTGTCAGTGAGGATATGCACTCTGTTAGATACAGTGGTATCCCGGCGCGCGGTAGAATTATAATAGCGTGATTCACTGCTCCATTTCGATCCGTTATAGAGAGCCTCGATCTCAAACCTTTCCTCTGCTACTGTCACGCATCCTTTACTGTCTGTAGTCATCGTCTTTACGAGCTGACGTGGCGAGGAATAGTTCTTGCGTGTGTAGACTTTCACCTGGGCTCCTTCTATCGGACGGCCATTACCTCCGTCTACCACGAAGATCCGGGTGCAGGCATCAGGGCATTGTAGCGTCATGACTGAAATGTCGCTTACCGTGAATGGCTCTCTCCATGAATCATTGAGGATATTGGAGTAGATACCCTTCCTGTCGGATGTTGCGCTCGGAATCACAACGTATTTCCCCTTTGGAAGTTTTCCTATTACGGCTTTGGTGTCAGCAGAAAATGGTGTTTGTCCGTCAGCTGATACTTTCGCTGCCTTTACAAGGCGGCATCGAGCAGCAACCTCTCGGTTCTTAGGAGGATTGTTAGTGACATTGGCGAAAGGAGAATAGTCGTAGACGAGTACCCATGATTCATTGCAGTTGGAAAGTCTGACATCCATTGTGATGTCAGATGTCGTAAGGTACTGCCCCGCATATCTGATCTCTGAGAATGGACGGGTGAGATCGTTGATGATGTTCTTCAGGCTGTTGACATAACGCGCCTTTGGAAAGTCAGTCACTGATTTGCGAAGCATGTCTACGTAGTCTTTCTTGCTGTAAGGGAAAGGGGATTCGACGCCGGGAGCCGGATCCTCGTTAACATAGTCACGGAACTTCGACAGAATGAGCTGCTCACCTTCCGTTCCCTTTACTCTGTCGTATGCCTTTATGATTGACGTCATGCGAACCGAGTATGGGAGTGTATTGACTTTGTCGAAAAGTGCCCGGGCGAGAAGCAGACTCTGGCCCCTGTCTGATGCACACTCTATAAGTCGGTCGATCGCCTTGTTTCTGAGGTCCGCGCATTTCTGAGCCGGTGTCTGTGGTTCGGATGAGGTGATAAAAAAAGGAATTACGTCTTTTGATTCATCAGCGAAGTTTCCGAGAAGCGTGAAACATCTCTGGCACAGAAACTCCTCGACAGTCATACCAAGTGCATAAGCATCGGCAGAATTTTCGATAATCTTACCCCATTCCTTTAGCGCACGTGTGTCGCTTGATGAAGACCTGATGATATCGCTGCAGATTTCGTAGATCTTATCTGCAAATATCTCCCGGCTCCATTCAAATGGATCGGAAGGCACCGAGTCTAACGGAAGCTTACGGGTATCGGCCTGCCATCGTATTGATCCGTAGACTGCTGAATATATGTCAGCGCGGATGAGATTGAAAGCCGGCTTCCACGACTCCGGAGCGAGCGATGCCACGCTGTCGATCCTTGCGATTCCCTTCACGGCGTTTTTCCTTCTGACGATGTTGTCGGCAGTCACAATCCGGATTGTGGCTTCCACAGCATCCTGCCAGTTGCTATGCGCCACAGCTTTATCGAGATCGGCGGAAGCATTTTTCTCCACCGTCCTGGGATATGCGAAATCGGGAGTGTTCATTTTTGTTGTCTTGGAGGTCTTTGTTGCTCTCACTGTTTTTGCGGAAGCGTCTGAAAAGCCCAGACCTCCTAAAAACACGACAGTTGCCATGAGGGCAACTGTACGTAGGGAAAAAAGATGTTTTTTCATATCTTACCACTTATCCTGTCGGCGAGGTTCAGCAGTCGGAGTTATCCGGATTGCAGCCATCGCCGGGTGTTGGACTGTCTTTTTTATCCTTATGTGCTTTGTTCGGGCGATTCGGGTCAGGTTTCCCATGCGGGTGCTTACCGTCACGGTGTTTCTTACGCATCTCCTTCATTTTCTCGAAGAATTTCTCCTCGCCCTGATGCATCGTATAGATCTGCTTGGCCGTAAGGATGGATTCAAGACGTTTGTCAAATTTCTTTACTATTTCATTGTCCTTTTCGCGGGCTGTCTGCTGAAGCTCCGAGAGTTTCTTATAGTCAGCCTCAGAAGCATTTTTGTCTTTCTTAAGCTTTCGTTCCAACTTCCAGACTTCAGCTCCTGCCTGTCGGCGTTGCTCGTCATATTCATTATATAAAGGAGTGAACTCGGATTTTTGTTTTTCAGAAAGTCCCATCTCCTTTGCAAGGAAATCGATCTTGAACTTCTGCATCTCCTCGCGCATCTTAGCCTTGTCTTCCTGGGCGAACAGGGCAGGAATGCAGAGAAGGGTTAAGAGTAAAATTGAAATATGTTTTTTCATCGTTAAAGTGTATTATCGAAGTCCTTCTTGAAATCGTCAAAGGAGTCATATGAATCGCAAAGTTCATCCTCAAGCTCAAAAACCTCGGAATTGTCGGTCTCTGAGATCCAATATGCGTTGTGGTCAGGATCGGCCATAGCCAGAGCAACGGATTCTGGCGGATTGTCAAGGCTGAGGTCGGTGGTTGTCATCATATGGAACATCTTCATCATGCACCATATGCCGGCAAACATCGCCGCCATATATACATAAGGCTGCACCCTCTTCCACATGGAGAGTTTTTCCGGCTTCGCCTCCTGATATTCCGGCAGATTTTGCATTATCTTGCTCCTGACACTGTCGAAATAACCCTCAGGAACGGTGTATCCCGTCTTGTGGTCAGCCTTTTCGAGTATGTCGTGTCTTGTTCCCATGTAAATAATATGTCAATATAAAATAATGTTAATTAATAGGTTATATTGCAGCTTCCGCTTGGTGACGCG
>JAIEBK010000184.1 GCA_029070945.1 Muribaculaceae bacterium | reverse complement strand
AGACTCAAGCCCGATCTTTTCGACACTGCAAAGCTACAACAAATATTGAAAATCAACGATAAAAAAACGTGCAAGATGTGTTAAATTTCGTGTACTGCAACAAAATTAACACACCATGCACGTTTTCTCATAGCCAATGGATGAATAGTGATGTGAGGGAACCGTCATAATACTATAATCATATGTAGAGTATGCCGCTTAAATTAAAGATTTATTTGGAAATGATATGGGAAAGCACTATATTTGCGGATAATTTGAAGATTATGGCAAAGAACAGATATCCTATAGGAATACAAACTTTCGAGAAACTTATTGAGGGTGGCTTTACTTACGTAGACAAAACACGCTTCATCGCACAACTCGTAAAGGAAGGCCAATACATATTCCTTAGCCGTCCGCGACGGTTTGGGAAAAGTCTGCTGCTCTCAACTATGGAATCCTATTTCGAAGGAAGACGTGATCTTTTCAAAGGACTTGCCATCGACAACATGGATATGGACTGGACTCCGAGGCCCGTACTATATATAGACTTCAACACGGGGAGCTATGATCAACCGGATGGGTTGCACAATCGAATGATCACCACCCTGATTAGATATGAAGACAAATACGGCATCACGCCTACTATCGAGAATGACGTCGCGTTACGCTTTGAAAACCTTATAAACGGTATCTACGAACGGACCGGACAAAAAGTTATCATTCTTGTTGATGAATACGACAAACCATTGCTTGACGTAGAGGAGGATATGGATCTGTTTGAGAAAAATCAGAGCCTGTTGAAACGATTCTTCTCAAATGTTAAATCGACTGACAGATACATTGAGTTTGCAATGCTTACGGGGGTGAGCAGATTCAGCAAGGTCAGTATATTCAGCGACCTAAACAACCTTAAGGACATCTCAATGTATGACAGATATCAGGAAATCTGTGGATGGACCGAGGAGGAGTTGACATCATACTTTAAGACAGGCATCGTGGAACTGGCCCAGAAACGCAGAGAGTCACCTCATGAAACCCTTAATAACTTAAGGAACTATTACGACGGATACCTCTTCAGCGAGGAAGGGAAACGGCTATACAACCCCTTCAGCGTACTGATGGCTCTCGACAGTCAACGGATCATGCCTTATTGGTTTGGCACCGGCACACCGACTTTTCTGGTGAAACGCATAAAAGCCATGGGGATGTATCCTCCTGACATCAACGGAAAGCTTTGCACGGAAAATGAACTTCTGGCCGTGGGTCTCAACGCAGGCAATCCGATTCCCTTGATGTTCCAGACAGGCTATCTGACAATTGCATCATATATAAACAGGCTCGAAATGTATGAACTACGCTTCCCCAACCGGGAGGTGGAGACAGGGTTCTATGAGGATCTGCTGCAACTTTATGTGCCGGCGACAAATGACTTTAACAGTCCCTTCAACTTTAAACTTTTTAAGATAGATCTTTTTGACGGGCGTCCGAAAGACTTCATGAAGCGGCTTTCCTCCTTGATAAAGGATCTTCCAACTGAAGACCATAAAGAGTCCTCATACCGGGCCATCACATATCTGCTGACCGTGCTCTGCGGTGCAGAGTCAATAGCTGAACATCACGGATATATAGGCCGCAGCGATATTGAAGTGATAGCCGGGGAATATATTTACATATTCGAGTTCAAATACAATAAAAGCGTGGAGGATGCTATGGAACAGATATGTTCGCGCGACTATGCGGGGCGATATGCCATGGATTCCCGTAAGGTATATCTTATTGGAGCTAACTTCAATGAGGACAGGGATAAGAGAGGTCTGGAATATGAGATAAAGGAACTGAAGGACACTTAATCAATCCACAACCGAAAACTAATAACCGGCAACTCAAAATAACAATTTAGGGTAAATCTACGTTAATATAAGAAAGGACATTTTCAATTGAATAAGTTTAAACAACTTCATTAGCTAACTAAAACACCAAAGCCATGAAAGTTAAAATCCTTGCCCTCTCCGCAGTGCTTCTCGGACTCGCCGCTACAAGCTGCGTATCCAGTAAGAAGTATGCCGAACTTCAGGGACAGCATCAGGAACTGCAGTCAAAATATCAGGACCTGCAAAATCAATACGGATCCACTCGCGAACAACTTATCTCCACTACAGCCGAGGCCAAGAACCTCACTTCCCAGCTCGAGTTCGCCAACAAGAACAATGAGGATCTGAAGAAAGGTATGGGCCATCTCAAGAACACTCTTGACAAGAGCCTCGAAGCCAACAACCAGGGAAGCGTCAATATCGCTAAGCTCGTCGACGAGATCAACGCCTCCAACAAATACATCAAGCAGCTCGTGGAAGCCAAGTCAAAATCAGACTCACTCAATATCGCACTTACCAACCGTCTGACCCGCTCTCTCAGCAAAGAAGAGCTGAAAGACGTGGACGTCAAGGTGCTTAAAGGTGTAGTATATATATCCTTGGCAGACAACATGCTCTTCAAGAGCGGCAGTTATGAGGTTAGCGACCGTGCTATGGAGACACTCTCAAAGATTGCCAAAATATTGGGAGACTATAAGGATTTCGATGTTCTCGTGGAAGGGAATACCGATAATGTGCCCATCTCGAAGACCAATATCCGCAACAACTGGGACCTCTCGGCCCTGCGTGCTTCATCTATCGTACAGGTGCTTCAGAATAAGTTTGGAATCAACCCCCAGAGAATGTCGGCTGCAGGCCGCGGTGAGTTCAACCCCATCTCTGACAATGACTCCGAGGTCGGCAAGCAACGCAACCGCCGCACCGAGATAATCATAACTCCGAAACTCGACGAATTCATGGACCTCATCGACATGGCTCCCGAATCCAATGATTAACGATCAACGATCAACGATAAAAAGCTCCGGCTCCTCTGAGTCGGAGCTTTTGTTTTTTTAAACTTTTTCTTTGAATATCGAAGATAATTGTTAACTTTGCAACCTAAACCTTATATCAATCATTAACCAGCGGCCGTATTCGGTCAATCTTCGATATGAAACTAACCGGGAAACTTCTTCTCCTTTCACTTTGCTGCATCCTTACGATACTTTTCGGATGCAACGAAGAAAAAGTATATAAGATAGGAGTATCACAGTGCAGCCAGGATGACTGGCGCATGAAGATGAACGACGAGATACAGCGCGAGATAATGTATCACGAAGACGCTACTGTGGAGATTCGTTCTGCCGATGACAACAGTCTCAAGCAGATCGACGATATACATTACTTCGTAAAGAATGGTTTCGATATAATTATAGTATCTCCCAACGAGTCGGCCACTCTCACGCCTGTAATAAAGGAAGTCTATGACAAAGGTATTCCAGTGATCATCTTCGACCGCAATATCGACGGCGACAGCTACACCGCGCGCATCGGAGCCGATGACGAAGGACTCGGGAAGGCCGCAGCTCATTTCGCCCTAAGCGTCACCGGCAGTAATCCGAAGGCAATAGAAGTCTACGGACTCAGGGGCTCCACACCGGCGGAAGGACGCCATGAGGGATTCGTCACGGAGTTCACCGCCAACGGGGGTAATATAATTGCATGTGCAACTGCCAACTGGAAAAAGGAAGAAGCACTCCCTGCGGTCGACTCTCTACTTCGCATATATCAGGATATCGACGTGATATTCGCACATAATGACCGTATGGCCATAGGCGCGTCAGAAGCAGCCCATGACTTAGGTCGCGACAACATCAAGATAATAGGTATCGACGCAGCTCCCGAGATCGGCATAAAAGCAGTCGCCGACAGCGTCATAGATGCCACATTCCTCTATCCTACAGAAGGACACAGGGTCATAAAGACTGCCCTCGCCATACTGAAGGGTGAACCTTTCGACAGGGTGACCATCATGCCCGCATCCTCCGCCGTAGACATAAGCAATGCCGACATTCTGCTGCGACAGAACGAGACCCTTGAGGAAGAGACCGACAAAATAATAATCCTTAAGAAACGCATCGACGACTACTGGGCGCAGTATGCCACACAGAAATCACTTTTCTACGCCTGCATCGCGATTATCCTGCTCCTCTTCGGAGTAGTATTCCTGATACTTCGTGTCTACTGGCAGCACAAACGCCACCGCGAGGTGCTTCTCAAGCAGAATCATGAGCTCGAATCGCAACGCGACCAGCTCGCAGAGCAGCGTGATCAGCTGCAGGAACTCAACAGTAGGCTCGAAGACGCCACGCAGTCAAAACTGATGTTCTTCACCAATGTCTCACACGATCTGCGTACTCCCCTCACCCTCATCGCTGAGCCGGTGGCTCAGCTGGCATCGGCTCAAAACCTCACGGCATCCCAGCACGTCCTTATAAAGATAGCCGATAAAAACGTCAGGATACTGCAGCGTCTGATAAACCAGATACTTGACTTCCGCAAGTATGAGAACGGGAAACTCAACCTGCATCTTACCGAGGTGGATTTCCGCCAGACGGTCAATGACTGGACGGAGTCATTCGTACAGCTGGCGCGTAAGCGTGACATTAAGCTGCGTCTTGAGACTCCGGAAGGAAACAACCCGGTCAACATTGCCATAGATGTAGAGAAGATGGAGCGTGTATTCTTCAATCTGGTATCCAATGCATTCAAATACACCCGAGACAACGGATCCATCACCATCTCATATGCCATCAGCAACGGCAGGCTGACCCTACGTGTCGCCGATACCGGAGAAGGCATAAGCGAACGTGACCTCGGCAATATATTCGACCGTTTCTATCAGGTAGACCGGATACATCCTAAAGGCTCCGGCATAGGGCTCTCCCTCGCCAAAGCGTTTGTGGAGCTGCATGGAGGCACTATCGAAGTGGAAAGCGAGATCAACAAAGGCTCCGTGTTTATCGTGACACTTCCGGTGGTACACGTAGCCGACACATCGCAGACCGTAGACAAGCAGATAGGGGCATCAGCGGTAGAGGCTGAGCTCGACAGTATCGAGGGAGATTCTGAATTTGGATCGGATAAGCCTCTTGTGCTTGTAGTCGACGACAACCGTGACATCCGCGAGATGGTAGGCGAGCTTCTAAGCTCCGAATATAACGTCATCACCGCAGGCAACGGTAGCGAAGGCGTGAGAAAAGCTGCGAAATACGTCCCTGATCTTGTGATCTGCGACGTGATGATGCCCGTTATGGATGGTCTTGAATGTTGCCGTCGGCTTAAACAGGAACCGGTCACTTCCCACATACCTGTACTTATGCTGACCGCCTGCTCCCTTGACGAGCAACGCGTCCAGGGATATGACAACGGCGCGGACGGATACCTGTCGAAACCCTTCTCGACCGATGTGCTGAAATCACGTATCGCGAGCCTGATAAGAAATCGCCGGATAATAAAGGATCTATGGCAGAACAGTGTCATTCCTTCCGGAGCGGCTTCTATGAAGAAGACCGATGAAAAGAATAAGGGGAAGCAGCCACAGGGAAGAGACCTACCGTCAAAAGACATTGAGAATGAATTCTATGCAAGATTCCTGAAGATATTCCAGGAAGACATGGGAGATCCGGAGACTACCGTAGATAGCCTTGCCTCCAAGATGGGCCTCGAGCGCACCCAGTTCTATAGAAAGATAAAGGCCATCACCAACTACTCTCCGGCCGAGCTTATCCGTAACCTGCGACTGAAGAAAGCACGCTCGCTCGTCACCGGATCGGAAAAGAGTATCTCCGAGATCGGATATGAGGTAGGGTTCTCCACACCCGCCTACTTCACAAAATGCTATCGCGAGGCCTACGGCGAGACCCCGACAGAAACGCGACAGAAGCTCGGAGCCTCGCAGGCATAATAAAAAATCCGCTATAAACTTGTAGAAAATCGCACATCGCTGATAATTTTGTTGCGAAGACTATGACGAATCTTGCATCTTGCGTTTTTTAATAGCCGATGCAAGATTCGTCATATATGGATTATAAGGGTTTAGGCTAACTTTGCGACATGAAGATTTAGAGACGCAAAAAAACATTTACTAAACCCATATTTATGAAAAAAACATTCTTATTATCACTCCTGATGCTCCTTACAGCAGCATTCACATATGCGCAGGACATCACTGTGAACGGAACGGTGATCTCCAGGACCGACGGAGAACCGCTGATCGGAGCCACGGTGCTCTGCGTTCAGACCAAAGCCGGAACAGCTACCGACTTCGACGGCAACTTTCAGTTAAAGGTACCGCAGGGATCAGACCTCTCGATCTCTTACATAGGCTACCGAACCGTAGATGTAAAGGCTGCTCCAAAACTGAACATACATCTTGAAGAAGACGCCGCACTGCTTGACGAAGTGGTGGTGGTAGGTTACCAGACTGTCCGCAAAGCAGACCTCACAGGTGCAGTCTCTGTCATGAACATGAAAGAACCACTCAGTGAGAATTCCGGCAATATCATGAACTCAATGGCAGGCAAAATGCCGGGCGTCAATGTAGTGCCTGACGCAGCCCCGGGCGGTACAGGCTCGATCCGCGTTCGCGGTATGTCGACAGCGAACTCCAGCAACGATCCTCTCTACATCATAGATGGCGTGCCTACCGACAACATCAACTGCATAAACCCAAGCGATATCGAGACAATGCAGGTGCTCAAGGACGCAGCTTCCGCCTCTATCTATGGCTCCCGCGCAGCCAACGGCGTCGTTATTATCACCACAAAACATGGAAAAGGCGACCGTATGA
Source organism: Muribaculaceae bacterium (assembly GCA_029070945.1). GTDB lineage: Bacteria > Bacteroidota > Bacteroidia > Bacteroidales > Muribaculaceae > Lepagella. The sequence goes on along the minus strand of JAIEBK010000184.1, from coordinate 13,234 downwards.
GCGTCAACGTCAACTACGCCATTTCAGCACAGACCATAGCAAAACGTTATGACGTAATGAACGCAGAGCAGTGGGGACAGGCATACTGGATGGCCTCGCGCAACTCCGGCATAGCACCCTCCCATGTGCTATATGGTGACGGTCCCACACCGGTACTTCAGAAATACGCCGACGGAAACCCCAACTTCCCAACCACAAATACAGATTGGCAGGATGAGGTATACCACACCGCATGGACCAACAATCTGACGGCTTCGATCTCCAACAACACGGAGAAAGGCTCGGTACTCTTCTCCGCCAACTACATTAACCAGAACGGTAACATCATCGACACCTACTACCAGCGCATTTCAGCACGTCTTAACTCCCGCTACAACTTCAATAAGTACGTGGCCGTAGGCGAGAACCTTCTCGTGGCACACTGGAGCAACCGAGGCATGGATGTAGCCGGAGACCGGGGCATCCCCTTCACGGCCCTCTCACAGATGCCGGCTCTTCCCGTAAAGGGTATCAACGGCGAATGGGCAAACCCCATGACCCTCATAAAGTCTGACCTCGCCAACCCCATGCAGCAGATCTCCAATGCAGCCGACAACTCATCCAATTCATGGAGAATCCTCGGCAACGCATTCCTCGAGGTATATCCGGTAGAAGGCCTTACCCTCAAAACCAACATAGGTATCGAGCATTCGCAATACTTCAACCATGACCTCGGACGCCGCATCAACGTCAACGATGTCAACTCTGTCAGCGACGTATACGGACAGGGTGACACCTGGACCTGGACCAACACTGCCAACTATGTGAAGAACTTCAACGATAAGCACTTCCTGACCGCTCTAATCGGAACGGAGGCTATCGGCTACACATTCCGCGACCTTTCCGCGAGCCGTGAGGGATACGCGTTCGAAGATCCGGACTACATGCAGATAGGCGCCGGCACAGGTGTGCGAAACAACGGCGGCGGCAAGACACAGTGGTCGGTATTCTCGCTCTTCGCAAAGGTTGACTATAATTTCATGGACCGCTACCTTGTATCATTCACCATACGCCGTGACGAGAACTCCCGTTTCGCTAAAGGACATCGCTCCGGTATCTTCCCTGCCGCATCGGTAGCATGGCGACCCACCCAGGAAGCTTTCTTCCCTGAAAACGATATCCTCACCGACATGAAGATCCGCTATTCATGGGGACAGAACGGTAACGCCAATATTCCTGCACTCTACCCGGCATACTCCACCTATATCTTCAATACAGGCAACGGCGCATATGACCTCGCAGGCACCAACTCCTCCACCACTTCAGGCATAACACTGGCCGCTACCGGCAATCCGGACCTGAAATGGGAGACCACCACACAGAACAACATCGGTATCGACTTCACATTCTTCCACGGAGCCCTCAACCTGAGCGCCGATTACTACGTAAAGAAAACTACCGACATGCTGACCATTCCACCGGCACTCAGCGTAGCCGGCGAGAACGCATCCACATGGCTCAATACAGGCTCGATGCGCAACAACGGATGGGAAGTGACGGTAGCATACAACTCACCGAGCTACGGAGACTTCTCCTGGAACGGATCAATCAATATCTCCCAGTATAAGAACAAGCTGCTCAAACTCAACAACCGTCAGGAATTCATCGGCGGAGACCAGCGCCTTGTGCCCGGACAGCCAATGGGTATCTACTACGGATATGTATGCGACGGCATCTTCCAGTCGACTGAAGAAGTAGCTAACCACGCAGTGCAGCAGGGCGCCGCTCCAGGACGTCTCATATACCGTGACCTCAACGGCGACGGCTACATAACCGATGCTGACCGCTGCTTCATCGGCGACCCGAATCCGGACCTCTCAATGGGTATCAACCTCGCATTCAAATACAAGGCATTCACCCTTGACATGTTCTTCTCCGGAGACTTCGGCTTCGATATCCAGAACCGAATGAAGGGTCAGCTATACTCTTTCGGACGCGCGAACACCAACACGAACCATGCCGCAGACATCCTGAACGCATGGACTCCGGAAAACAGGAACTCCGATATCCCGGCCCTCTCGCTCACCGATGCCAACAACGAGGCCCGCTTCTCTACCTACTATGTGCAGGACGGATCCTATATGAAGATGAAGTATCTTAAGCTCTCATATACCCTCCCGAGACACATCACTGAGAAATTCGCATGCAGCAACCTGAATATCTTCGGTCAGGTGGAGAATGTCTTCACAATGACCAAGTACAAAGGTCTTGACCCCGAGATACTCCCCGGCGAATACGGAGCAGTAATCGACAACGGCGCATATCCACGTCCCCGCACATTCACTTTCGGCGTGAACCTCCAGTTCTAACCAATCACAATCAAAGAAACAATGAAAAATCTCAAGCATACAGCTAAGAAAGCAATATACGCCTCGGCAATTTTTGCCCTTGGGTTGGCTGCTACATCTTGCAACGACCTGCTCGATACAAAGCCACAGGGAGTGTTCACAACCGAACAGATCGGCGATGATGAAGCCATCGATATGATGACATCGGCATATGCGACTCTGCTTTGCCATTATTTCGGTAACAACGAATCATTTGCAGGCCCTATCAACAACTGGGTGTTCGACATTCGCTCAGACGATGCCCAGAAAGGGGGCGGAGAACTCGGATATGAGGTTTACATGCACGAGTTCTCAATCGGCAACGTGCAGAGTGACAACCCCATTCTCGACTTCAAGTGGCGCAACAACTATTTCTCCATCGCACGATGCAACACAGCCATCCGCGCCCTCAAGGACGCCGGTAACCTCAGTGACGAAAACCGCAAGGCATACATCGCAGAGATGAAGACCCTCCGCGCATACTACTACTTCGACCAGCTCCGCATCTTCAGGAAATTCCCTTATTTCGATGAAAACGTCACCGACCCATCGAGTGTGAGTGCCAGCGAATACACCCGCGAACAGATAGCCGGATTCATCATGGACGACCTGAAGGAGGCCTACCACGACAATGTAGAGACTCAGAACGAACCGGGCCGTTTCAACAGATACGTTGCGGCTGCAGTCCTCGCCCGCGTAGCTCTTTTCAACCACGATTACGCCACGGCCGAGACCTATGCCGACCACGTAATCAAAAGCGGACAGTATGCACTCTACCCCAACTTTCTTGACATGTCAAAGCCGGAGATGAACAACCGATATGAGTCAGTGATGGCCGTGCAGTTCTCCTCTGCCAACTCACCAGACCAGTACAACTTCAGCAACTGCCTCAACTGTACCGTATCGGAAGGTGACCTCTACGGCAATGGAGATGACTTCTACCTCGGCTCGCAGGATCTCGTCAACGCTTTCCGCACCGATGATAGCGGCCTCCCATACCTCGACAGCTCCAAGACTCCGTCTGAAAATCTCGATAAGGCCGACTATGCCGGCAACGTCGACCCACGTGTCGACTTCACTTTCGGACGTATTGGAATGCCCTGGCGCGGCTATCAGTACAACGAGAGATGGTGTCGTAACCTCAATAATTACAGTCAATACTCAGGCAAGAAGCCATATCCGTCGCCTGATTCTCCATTCGTAAAGGTAGGTATCGTGCCATGGGGTGCCAGCTCACTCAACTACATCATCGTTCGTTACGCCGATGTGCTCCTGATGAAGGCAGAAGCCCTTATAGAACAGAACAAGGAGCTTGACGAAGCCCGAAACCTCATCAACCAGGTTCGCGCGAAGGCTGCCCGCTCAGTCGATCCCAGCTATACACCTGTCGACGTCAATCCGATGGTGGCAACATATCTCGTACGCGAATACGGAGCACCCGGATGGAACCAGGAATACGCCCGCAAAGCCGTACGCATGGAGCGGCGCCTCGAGCTCGCCATGGAAGGCCTACGCTGGTTCGACCTCATACGCTGGGGAGAGGCTGTCAACACTGTCAACGCCTACTATGCTAAGGAAAAGTCTATATTCCATTATCTTGACAACGCACACCTCAACGAAGAGGATATCTACTGCCCGATCCCGCTTAATCAGGTGGACAACGCCGGAGACCTTTACAAGTAAGTTTAAACCATTTAAGAAGTTTAAAGTCTTTAATATTTAATCTTTTATCTTTAATCTTTAAAAGATGACACTCAATAAATCAGCATATTCAATGGCGGCAGGCTTAGCCCTACTGCTGACAGGATGCTCGGAATATACTCCGAACGGCTATACTGAAGCGCCTGAGCTTCCCGCCGTGAAGTCAATCGCCTATACCATAGGCGGCGCGGCCAACCATGACGTCAACATCAACTGGACCCTTCCCGCCGACAAGGATGTCATCGGCTGTGCCCTATACCGCAATGCTACCGAGATTCAGGCATTCGACCTCAATTCCGACCGCAGCTACACCTATACGGCTCTCGGCTCTCCTATCGGCGAGGAAGTGGTCTACACCGTCAAGGTAAAATACGACAACGGCCGACTCTCAACCGGCAAGTCGGTTGTGATCAGTCTGCCTGAAGAGACATTCGAGGGTGTAAGCAACCTCAAGAGCGATGTTAACGGACGTGCCGTGACGCTGAGCTGGACACTCCCGTCGCAGGCATATCGAAGCGGTGTGCGTATCGTAACCAACGGAGATACTGACAAGGCAATTCTTCTTCCGGCGGACGCCACAAGCTATGTGCTCAAGGCTCAGCCGATGGAGACACCTCTGACCTACAGCGTGGAAGTAGTCTATGACACCTATTATTTCTCACCTGCCCAGTCGGTGGAGAAGACTATCCCTTACATGGAGCCGAAGATGCTATATCTGCTGCCTGCAGACGCAGCTACAGCTGCCGACCTGAACGATGACGACGAACGCGCGGCCGCTGCATGGTTCGCACAGCAGCCTGACACAGAGTTCATCCATCCGGCGGATATAGCCAACTACGATCCCGCGATCTACTCAGTGATGTGGATCGAAATCGACCGTGTCGGTCTTCAGATGGGATGGGAATACCTTCCTGGTGACATCGCATCTGAATCTACCATAACCGCACTCCGCGCATATTCAGCCAACGGAGGCAGCATCTACCTCTCAAACATGGCCACACAGCTCACCGTTCCACTCGGAATGGTTCCCGACAACATGGCGCCTACGGTATTCGGCAACGGCGATGGCGGTTCAGGCGACGACGTATGGGTGATCAACCCATACCTCGGATGGGACTTCCGCGACGGCGCCGACCAGGGATTCTACGACCGCACCGAGCATGCCATCTACAAGGGACTTACCCTCGAGGATCCCAACGGCTACGGCTATCCGAATCTCCCCCTTATCGGACCCGGACAGAGGGAAGACCACAACTGCATGTGGGACTGCAACATCTACGGACGCGGCAGCGAGCGTGACGTGATAAGGAACTTCGAGGTTACCACAAACTCACTCGTACTCGCTACCTGGGGACACGTACGCGACCACTGCGTGGCAGGTCTTGTGGAATTCTACGCCAATCCAGAACACGGACGCTGCATCGCAAACGGCCTTGCTGCATACGAATGGAACCAGAACTCGGGAGCTAACCCGTACCAGCACAATGTAGAGCAGCTTACCAAGAATATTCTTGACTATCTGAAATAAATTTCTTAACTTTGCGGGTGATGTGCTTTTCAGAATTTTTAGGCACATCACCCGTTTAGAGCACTCCCGTGCCCGCCAAAATGACATATGAATCCAATAAAACATATTGCAATTATATCCGCACTACCGCTGGCTCTGACATCTCAGGCCGAACTGGTAGCCCACTTCTCGATGGATGTGAAGGGCGGCATGATAGAGGAGACCGTCAGCGGCGGTAAATATACAGTTGAAGGAAACTTCTCTCCTGAAAACCTCCCCGGGGCCGTAGGGGAAGCACTACGCTTCGACGGTTATACCTCTCACATCAAGGCATCACTCGGCAACATTCTTCCCGACACAAAGACAATGACAGTGTCGCTCTGGGTTGCCACACCATCTTACCCCATCATCCAGATAGATACCGACACAAAAGAAAAGACACCCATAGTGACCTGCCTTGACAAGGACACAAAATCCGGCTTCGGATTCTATCTCGGATTCAACGGCAAGTATTCTTTCGAGACTTACATCGGCGGATGGCCGCTCAGTGTGGAGGCAGAAGTTCCGCTGCCGACTTATCAATGGAACAACCTGGTAGCCGTGATCGACTGTGATGCACGCACGACAAAACTCTACAACAACGGAGTGGAAGTAGGCTCAGGGAAGGCGGCCGGCACCATAAGTTATGGAGGAGGTGACTTCTATATGGGACAGGGAACTGAATCCCGTATGGCCGGTCCTTTCCAGCTAATGTCGTTCAACGGTCTGATCGATGACATTTCCGTATGGAACGAGGCCAAGCCTCTTTCCGAGATACAGAACTGGAAAGCCGAAAACGAGCCGAACCTCGACATCCCGTCATTCCGCTTTGCCGGCCAGTTGCTACGTCCCCGTTTCCATGGAATGCCAGCTGCCGGATGGACCAATGAATGCCACGGTATGACTTATTCCGACGGACGTTACCATCTCTTCTTCCAGAAGAATGCAGACGGTCCCTATATGGCCCGTCTACACTGGGGACATATTTCGAGCGAAAATCTCTACGACTGGAGAGAGGAAAAGATAGCCATCGCCCCTGGCGACTGGTATGACATAAAGGGATGCTGGAGCGGGTGCGTCTTCACCGACGACGAGATCACGGGCGGCAAACCGAATGCCATCTATACTGCTGTTGATTACGTCAAGGCCATGATCGCTCAGGCTGCTCCTGAGACCGACGCGCTCGACAACTGGGTGAAAAGCGGAGCTAATCCGATCATCAACGGGCGTCCGGGAGGACTCTCGGACGATTTCCGTGATCCCTATTTCTTCCGCAACGGCGACAACGCATATATCATCGTAGGCTCGTCGAAGGATGGAGTCGGCACCACCACGCTCCATCACTTCGAACCGGCTACTAAGACATGGAGCAACAACGGTGACCTATTCTTCACCGGCTCCAACAAAGCTACAGACGGCACTTTCTGGGAGATGCCCAACGTGACCCTGATGCCCGATGGCCGATGGCTTTTCACTGCCACTCCTCTCGGCACGTCACAGGGAGTCCATACCCTCTACTGGACAGGCACCATCGCAGCCGACGGGAAATTCGTCCCTGATGCCCACTCTTCTGCTCCGCGTCTTCTTGAGATGAACTCACGCGAGGGATTCGGACTTCTCTCTCCCACTGTGTACACACATGAAGGAAAGACCATCGCCCTTGGAATTGTTCCCGACAAACTTCCTTCATCCGAAAACTGGAAACTGGGATGGGCTCACTGCTATTCCCTGCCGAGGGAATGGAATCTTGCCGAAGACGGAAGTCTAATCCAGAAACCCTTTGAAGGCCTAAAGGGACTCCGGGGCGAAACGATGTTTACAAAGAATTCTTTTGAACTCTCAGGTGCTGTCGATCTATCCCCGGTATCGGGTCGCTCTGTGGAGATCTGCGGAACATTTGAGGTAGCTGCCTCCCCATTCGGTTTCAATGTCTTCAAGTCTTCCACTGGAGAAGGCAAGATCTATTACAATCCTGCATCCGGAGAGATCATAGCTGACTTCAGCGGCGTGGAGCGAATCAAGAACGACAACGGTGTCTACGATGGTATCTACCGTTGTCCGCTCCCCGTAAAGCCCTCCAACGGAGAGACTTTGAAGATCAACGTCTTCATAGACCATTCCATCCTCGACATCTTCATTAACGACCGCTGGGCTACCTCCATCCGCGTCTTCCCGACAGAAGCTGATGCCGATTGCATCGAAGCTTACGCCGATTCCACAGTAAAAGTCAGCGAACTGAATGCCTGGATCCTCGACACTGCCAACGGCAATGCAGTGGAATCCGTATGGAGCAACCCCACAGGCAACTCCGACATATACAATCTTCAGGGAATGAGACTCCCCTCTACAGAAGGAATTTCCGGCATCCACATATCCAACGGCAAAAAGATCCTCGTAAGAAAATAGCACAAAATCCAATACACAGCGAGAGGAGATACCCCAACCCGGTATCTCCTCTCTCCTTATATCTTACAACTTAAAACTTACAACCTCCCCTTCAGTCCAAGGAGTGTATTCTATGCCTTTTGGAGTCACAAGCCCTACACGGATTGACCTTGGCGGCTTGTTCCAGTTTCCTCCTGTCTGGCTAAGCCTTACCGTAACATCATTCCCGTCCGTAGATGCAGTGGCGATATAGTCGGCGTATTGGCCATCCCTGAATTCGAACCCGTCTCCTGCATCCTCGTATATTCGTCCTGTAGCCTTGCCATGGGGATCAAAGCTTACCAATAATGTAAGCCTGTCAGTATTATATTCCGTAGTATTCTGGCTGAGTTCCGCCACGGGAATGATCGAACCGGGACGCTGATACAGATTTGCCTGAACGCCGTCGTCCGGAGTATCCTCAAGCACGATTTTATTCCATTCTCCATTTGGCCGCGCGGTATTCTCCGCCCATCTCGGCACTATCATCAGGTCTCCACCCAATAGGAACGCCTTCTGCTCCGAACGGAGCGACGGATCCTTTACATCTGCGAAAAACAACGGACGCATCACCGGCATACCGTCCTCATATGCCTCGCGGAAAAGAGTGTAGATATATGGCAGAAGCCTGTAGCGGCGATTGATAGCGGTCCGGCATACTTCTAAGGTCTCCGGTCCGAATGCCCATGGCTCTTGTGAGCGCGTTCCGGCAGCGGAATGATTACGAACAAACGGGAAATATACTCCCATAGAGGTCCATTGTGACAGAAGCTCAGGCGTGCAGTCGCCAAAGAATCCTCCTATGTCAGGGCCGCTGAACGGCTGTCCCGACAAGCCTAAGTTTAAAGTCATAGGGATACTCATCTTCATCAATTCCGGATCCGAGGCATTGTCTCCCGTCCAGGTTGCGGCATAACGGTGTCCACCGAGAAAATTAGAGCGTGTGAGCACAAACGGACGCTTGTCGGGATTAGCAGCAAGGATTCCGTCGCGGCTCGCCTTCACCATGTTGTATCCGAATACGTTGTGGTAGCGCAGATGCGGGCCGGGAGCCAACCCGCCGCCACCGAGATGACAGTTGTCCTCCGGCATCGTTGATGTCTCCACATTGAATATAGCCGGCTCGTTCATGTCGTTCCATACTCCGTCGATGCCGGTAGCCATATAGTCTTTATAAAGTGTTCCCCACCATTCGCGCACTTCAGGACGTGTAAAATCAGGGAAATGACAGAGTCCGGGCCACACTTCTCCAACATAGGGCTTTCCCGATGCATCCTTTACCCAGTAGTCAGCGTCCGTGCCTTGATCGTCTACCCAATATCCTTCCTCCACCTTTACGCCGGGGTCGATCATGTAGACCGACTTGAAGTTGCGGTCGTGCAGATAGTCGTTTAGACCTTTGGGATCCGGAAACTTCTCCTTATCGAATGTGAATATCTTGAATTTATCCATATAGTCGATATCCATCCATATTACGTCGGATGGTATCCTGTTGATTCGGAGGGAATCAGCAATCTCTTTGACACGGGTGTCAGGGAAATAGCTCCAGCGGCATTGCTGATATCCGAGCGCCCAGAGCGGGGGCATCTCGATATGCCCTGTCAGGTCGGCCAAAGACTTCAACACCTCGGCCGGAGACTCTTTCTCTATCACGATGACCCTAAATGCCGGACCCTCGCTCTCAAACACAATATCATCATCCATCGTCACGGACGACTTCCAGGTATTATCAGCTATAACGCCGAATGCAGTTCCGTCCTGACGTACACCCAGCACCCAGGGATGGCTCTGGTAGAGGCGTCTTCCTTCGTCGGCCTCGTATTTAGGTGCATCCGTATTCCAGAATCTCACTTCCTTGCCATTTCTTCTCAACGGTCCGGATACCTCTCCGTTGCCATAGAAATCCACTCCCTCTCCTACCGGAATGCGGACCATGCTCTTTCCGTCTGATATAGAGAATTCCGGACGGAGATTCCATTCGGCAGGCACATCGCCTACGAATTTAAGTTTATTCACGAAGATCGGAGAGGGTTCATGCTGTGTGGCGTCATATCCTGAAGGATAGAACACAGCAACACCCTTATCCGTCATATAGGATTTATCTGCCATAGCATATCCCATACCTATGCCGAGGGTTACAGCCATTGTCAAAACTTTTTTGAAATTCATTATTTAATTTATGTATATACCAACCTTTATATATAACAGATGAACCGCTTATATCTGACAATGAGTAATGGGACTTGGCGAACTGCCTATCATTCTAACTTGAACTGCTAATTAAGACCCCATCTCATAATTCCCCTTAGTTACTTAGCATTTTTTTACAAAACTCGAATTTTGAAAAAATTTTAAGAAAAGTTTGCAGATAAAAAAATTAATGTGTAATTTTGCAACGTAAACATAAGAAAATTATGTCAGGAATTATTAAATACATTAACCGACAGCAAATTCAGCAGCGGAACTTGAATAACGTTCAGGTTCGCTTGTCTGTGTATCACAGCCACACCAGTCTGGCTGTGATGATATGAAGCTCGGTTGTATAAAAGATATACAGAGAGGCTGGTTTCCCTTAAGGGAGATTAGCCTCTCTACCTTTTTTGATTGACAGGTAAAGAATTTATTAATATTCAGGTTATGAGTAAACTTAGATTTGACGTTGTGCAGGACGCATTCAAAAAGAAAGCCCTCGACGTAAAGAACCCGGAAAACCGTCCGTCGGAATACTTCGGCGAGCTTGTGTTCAACCGTGACAAGATGCGTAAGTATCTGAAACCATCGACCTACGATGCCCTCGTCGCATGCATCGAAGGAGACAAGGCTATTGATCGTGAGATCGCCGATCAGGTGGCAGAAGGAATGAAGGTATGGGCGATGGAACATGGCGTGACACACATCACCCACTGGTTCCAGCCTCTGACAGAAGGAACTGCCGAAAAACACGATTCATTCATGGAGTATGACGGCAAAGGCGGTATGATCGAGGAGTTCAACGGAAAATCTCTATTCCAGCAGGAACCGGATGCCTCCTCTTTCCCGAATGGAGGAATACGCGCCACTTTCGAAGCCCGAGGATACACCGCCTGGGATCCTACCTCACCCGTATTTATCCAGGGCGACACACTCTGCATTCCGACCGTCTTCATTTCTTATACCGGCGAAGCCCTCGACTATAAGACTCCTCTCAAAAGGGCGCTGAAGGCAGTTTCCGACGCCGCTACTCCTATCTGCCGGATGTTTGATCCCAATGTAAAGAAAGTCTACTCATATCTTGGCTGGGAACAGGAATACTTCCTTGTCGACGAGGATTTCTTCGCAGCACGTCCCGACCTGATGCTGACAGGACGCACCCTGATGGGACACGAATCTTCGAAAAACCAGCAGCTTGACGACCATTATTTCGGCGCGATCCCTTCCCGTGTGGCCGCATTCATGCGCGACATCGAGATCGCCGGATATCGTCTCGGCATTCCATTGAAGACACGCCACAACGAGGTCGCTCCCAATCAGTTTGAGCTTGCTCCGATATATGGCGAGACCAACCTCTCCAACGACCAGAACCAGATGATAATGAATCTCATGAATGACATTGCCCGGAAGCATAAGTTTGTGCTTCTCCTTCATGAGAAACCTTTTGCCGGCATCAACGGCAGCGGAAAGCACAACAACTGGTCGCTCGGCACGGATACCGGAACACTTCTGCTCGCACCCGGCAAGGATCCTATGGGCAACCTGCAGTTCGTGACATTCTTCGTCAATGTCCTTATGGCCGTGCAGAAACATAATGCGCTGCTCAAGGCATCCATCGCCACCGCCACAAACGCACACAGGCTCGGAGCCAACGAGGCTCCCCCCGCCATCATATCCTCTTTCCTTGGAAAGACTATGACCGAGGTGCTCCGCAAGCTTCTCGAGATGCCTTCTGACACTCCTATCGAGATTGCAGGAAAAACCGGTGCGTCTGTCGGTCTTATTGAAATCCCGGAGATTTTCGTCGACAATACAGACCGCAACCGTACTTCTCCGTTCGCATTCACAGGCAACCGTTTCGAATTCCGTGCCGTAGGCTCAAGCGCTAACTGCGCCGGCGCAATGACAACCCTCAATGCGGCGGTAGCCGATCAGCTGCTCACCTTCAAGGCCGATGTGGACAAGGAGATCGCTGCCGGCAAACCAATGACAGAAGCCGTGATGGACGTACTTAAGCCCATGATCGCCGATATAATAGACACTGTATGTTTCGACGGAAACGGCTATACCGAGGAGTGGAAGGAGGAAGCCAAGCGCAGAGGACTCGACACTGAAGTGAGCGTTCCCGAGATGATCAGGGAATTCACCAAGCCGGAGGCTGTAGAGATGTTCACCCGTACAGGTGTATACACCAAAGCCGAGCTTGAGGCACGCAACGAGGTGAAATGGGAGACCTACACCAAGAAAGTACAGATTGAGGCTCGAGTACTCGGAAGAATGGCAATCAACCATATCATACCTGCCGCACTCACCTACAAGGGGAAGCTCCTCGGCCTCATCACGCAGATAAAGGAGATATATCCTGACAACTTCAAGGAGATGGCTAAGACCGAGATAAAGCTTCTCGAGAAAGTCACAAGACTTGTAGAGGAGATTCAGGACCGTGTCTCAGCTATGGTTGAAGCCCGTAAGGCGGCCAACAAGATCGAGAATGAATATGAGAAAGCCAAAGCTTACTATGACATCGCCGAATCACTCTTTGCCATCCGCCGTCCGATCGACAAGCTGGAAGAAGTGGTCGACAACGATATGTGGCCTCTGCCCAAATACCGTGAACTGCTGTTTATCAGCTGATGTGTATGTAAAGGTCTGAAAACAATTCATCAAGCGCGCATCCCGGGAGTCAGCAACTACGGATGCGCGCTTTTTTGTACTTATATCAGCAGATTAGGCCATGGATGAAATTTTGCCGTGAACCATTCTGTTGCAGAATTGTTGCATGCCCGTTACACCCTGTTTCAATAATGATATATTAATTTAACCGCGTGTAACACCCTATCCCTTAGTGTGTTACAAAATTGTTTAAGGATTGTTGCCGTTGTTGCAAAATTTTGTCGAAACATTTAAAAAATTGCTAACGTTATACAGACAAAGACAGGTTCTTTTAAACTTTAAATAATTTTAACAACCCTTGAATTTGCGACAGCAGGTTTAACAAAAAAACGAC
>JAIEBK010000183.1 GCA_029070945.1 Muribaculaceae bacterium | reverse complement strand
GTAAAACATGAAAAATCCATGCGGAAGATGGGTAAGCCACTTCTGATAGCTGAAGCATTCACGTGCTGGCCACTCAGGGCATGGAGCGACAGTCCGGCTGATATAAAGAAGGTATGCGACAAGGCGTTCTGCTCAGGAGTGAACAGAATGATGCTTCATGCCGGAGCCGCCAATCCATGGCCGAACGTGGAGCCGGGAATGTCGTTCGGCATATGGGGAACCCAGTTCGTACCGGGACAGACATGGTGGAAGGCCGGAGGAGCGAAGGAGCTTTTCGGCTACATGACACGCTGTCAAGCACTTTTACAACAGGGTATTCCCGCACCCGAGCAACTTCCGAAGATGGAAAGGCTACTCTCCTACCGACGCACCGACGGAGAAACCGACATCATCTTTCTATGCAACCAGTCTGATTCTGCAGTTTCAGAAATCGTTCCGTTTGATCCCCAAGGCAGAAATATCGTGGTATATGACCCCTATTCAGGCAACAGCTATTCTATTGCCCCCTCCGATACTCTTGAAATAGAAATCGAACAACTCGGCTCCCGATTCCTTATCATAAGCCAAGATGCCACTACCCCGGCTGAAAATAAGAATTGGACTCTGACCGAGGAAATCCCGGTAGAAGGCAACTGGACAGTATCTTTCCCGGAAATCGGAGATGTCTCAACCGACAGCCTGTTCTCATGGCCGAAATCAGAAAATCATGATATTAAATACTTTTCAGGCACAGCAACATACACCATTCCGTTCAATCTCTCCGATAAGCAACTTGAATCCGGACTAAAAGTGATGCTTTCTCTCGGGGAATTGAAAGACATGGCGTCTGTGACCGTCAACGGTATCGAGATGCCCCTGATATGGAAAGCTCCTTTTGAATGCGACATTACCGATGCGGCAAAGAAGGGTGAGAATATTCTGGAAGTCAAAGTCACCAATCTCTGGCCTAACCGCATGATAGGCGATGAACTTGAACCGGATGATCTCGAATGGAGCGAGCCTCTTGTATATGACTATGCTCCCGGAAAGCCACGCGCCGGATGCTACCTTACATCCAATCCCGACTGGCTTCGCAATGGCACGGAGCGTCCGTCGAAAGGGCGAAAGACTGCAGGATGCTTCAAGTTCTTCACAGCAGACTCTCCCCTTCTTCCATCAGGACTTCTCGGACCGGTTTCCATCCGGATACTTAAATAAGCAATGACGATATACAAGTGATCACGGTGTTTTTTTAAACATTTCTAAACACTTGTTTATCTTCATTCGTTATAGGTAAAAACACATATCCGGCGAGTCTAAAGGCCGCCACGATTCCATCCTTTTTCTTAATCTTGGATTTTATGAAAAACACGATATGCTTCTTGTTGCTTGTCCTAATCGGATACGGAAGAGCCTTCCCCCAGTCAGAAACAGACTCGGTCAAGGTTTATTTCCATGTGTCCGACACGCATATAGATCCTTCATTCAGCGGCAATGGAGCCAGTCTCGATTCCATATTCCATAAACTCGAGACAGATTCCCTGCTTTATGGCCCGACACGAAAGCTCCGTTCGGTAAAAGTCACCGGAGCAGCGTCACCGGAAGGTTCGGTAAAATTCAACAGATACCTGTCTGAAAAACGTGCCGGTGCCATCTTCAATGAATTCCGGCGTAAAGGACTGCTATCCGACTCCATAGCCTCATTCACTTACATCGGCCGCGACTGGCACGGACTGCAGTCGGAAGTGGAGTCTGACGAAAACGTACCTTACAGGAGCGATGTCCTCTCCCTACTCGAAAGAATCAACAGCTCCAATCCACCTGCTCATCCGCTCGCCGAGCTAAAATCCCTTCACGGAGGAATTCCATACCGATATCTTCTCGCCGAACTTTTCCCCGACCTCCGGGCATCAAGGTTGACAGTGGAATACGAACGTCTGTTTCCAGCGATGCGGATTCCCGACCTTCCCCTTGAATCACCCGAGCTCATAACAGAACTTAACGGAGAAATCCTTCCCTTGCCAATCAAGCTTGGCAGCGTAAAGGAATGCCGTCCGTTCTATATGGCCCTTAAGACCAATATGCTCTACGACGCTCTGCTTATTCCCAACATTGGCGCGGAATTCTATGTAGGGAAGAACATCTCGCTTACCGCAGACTGGATGTATGGATGGTGGGACCGAGACCGGAGTCACTACTACTGGAGAGCCTACGGAGGTAATATCGGTGCGAGATGGTGGTTTGGCAAAGCGGCGCATGAAAAACCTCTTACCGGACATCACCTCGGTATCTTCGCCGGAGCAGTCACCTATGATTTTGAACTCGGCAAGGGTGGAATCATGGGAGGCATTCCGCGAGGCACGCTATGGGACAGATGTAACTTCATCTCCGGCGTGGAATACGGCTATTCTCTCCCGGTCACACGCAGGCTGAATATAGACTTCTCTTTCGCCGTCGGCTACATGGGAGGCAAATATCTGAAATATGAGCCGAAAAACGATTTCTACATCTGGCAGTCTACCCACAGGCTGCACTGGATCGGTCCGACCAAGGCCGAGATATCTCTCGTCTGGCTGATCGGATGCGACAACTACAATCGTTCGAAAGGAGGTAAGAAATGAAACTGTCTAAAATTATCATACCGTCAATTATCGCCTTGTCAATCACCTCCTGCCATCATAAAGACCTCTATATGGAGGAAGAGATGACTTCACAGCTGCAGGTCGTATTCGACTGGAGAAATGCACCGGATGCCGATCCCGAGTCAATGGCCCTTTATCTTTATGAAGAAGACGGACATAATCCTATGCGTTTCATATTCGCTAATAAAACAGGAGGACTGATCAAAGCTCCTTTCGGCACCCGCCATGCAATATGCATGAACGCAGACAATACTGACTGGGTCCGTATGCGAAATCATGAAAACATAGAGACAATCGAGATATTCACACAAGATGCGGAGGAAATCGGTTCCAAAGCCGATGACTCTACGACAATACCACGGCCAGAAGGGACAGAGACCGAACGAATAGCCGCAACCCCGAAAATGCTCTGGAGCAGCCGATCCAATGACATAAGGATAATACCGCATGACGGCATGCAGACAATCACATTGTATCCGCAGGAAGCGGTTTGCCACTATATTGTAGATGTCTACGATGTCAGAAATCTCGAGGAAGTGGAATCGTCGGCCGTTGACGCTACTCTTTCCGGTATGGCGGAAGGCTACAGCAACGGGCAGCAGTCTGCCACGGACAACACTGTATCCATGAAGTTTGATCTTAAAGGAAACGCTTCCGAAGAAAA
>JAIEBK010000182.1:7105-20238 GCA_029070945.1 Muribaculaceae bacterium | reverse complement strand
ACAGTGATATAGCACGAAATACAGCCTCACTTCTGAAGAGCGAAGCCACTGAATACTATAATGCGTTTATTGCCGCCCATCCCAATATGCTCGGGATTGATGAATGAGGTCTTATTTTGTCAAGACATTCGGTCGCGGTAGTCTTCGTAGGTGAACTCTCGGAGGAGTATCGGGTCTCCGTCCTTAGGCTGAAGCCAGATGGAGGGATGCTGTATGCCGTTAAACATATTGGTCTTCACCGTAGTATAATGGTTCATGTCACAGAGCGTCAACTTGTCGCCGGCCTTAAGTGGCTTTTCGAAATCCCAGTCTCCCACAAAGTCTCCGCTAAGACATGAATTGCCTCCCAGACGATAGGTATGACGCTCCGGATCACCGAAATGATGGTCGGCGCTACGTAGATCGGTATTTTCCTCCTCAGGAAGAGCCTCGGCAATAACCGGCTTATATGGCATCTCCAGACAGTCCGGCATATGGCAGGCAAAAGAGGCATCAATGATGGCTGTCTTGATCCCGGCATCTTCGACTACATCAAGTACACGTGTTACGAGATCACCTGTCTGCCACATGAACGCGCTCCCCGGCTCCATTATTATCTTGAGTTCAGGATACTCTTTGTGAAGATCCTTCATGAGAGAAATCAGGAAGTTTATGTCATATCCTTTTCGGGTCATAAGGTGTCCACCGCCCATATTTAGCCATTTAATTTTAGGGAGAAGATGACCGTATTGCTCCTTTAGAGCATCAAGAACTTTAGCAAGATCATGGCTGTCTGACTCGCATAGGGCATGAAAATGCAATCCTTCGATTCCTTCCGGAATACCATCGGTGAGTGCCGAAGCAGATTCTCCGAAACGACTTCCAGGCACACATGGATTATATATATCCGTCTCTATCACACTGCAATGTGGATTGACACGCAGACCCGCACTTACAGTTTTCTCCGGATGTGATGCATTCCACTCGTCAATCTGCGGCTTAAAGCGTCTGAACTGCGCAAGAGAGTTGAATGTAATATGCGAGCATCCGGAGAGAAATTTCGGAAATGTCTCGTCGGTATAGACAGGACAATAGGCATGCACATCATGTCCGAGATAGTCAAGGGAAAGCTGCATCTCATTGAGCGAGCTTGCTGTGCTCGAAGAGAAAAAGCGCTTTACAATAGGGAAAGTCTTCCAGAGCGCATTTGCCTTGAACGCCATAATGATCTTTACGTCAGCTTCCTGCTCAACTCTGCGGAGGAGCTGAAGGTTACGCTCTATTTTATCTTCGTATACAATGTAATAAGGGGTCCTGATTTCCATAAATTTAATGCATAATTCATAATGCAAGATGCATTATGGGGCTTCAAATTAAACGATTTAGAAATCGATCTTGCCTTTCTTAGCCTCCTCAAGCATCTTGGCGCCGGGCATCAGATAGATTTCAAGACGGCGGTTTTTATCGCGATTCTCGATCGATGTGTTAGGGACTAGCGGAGACTCATCGCCGAAAGCATACGAAAACGTGAATGATGTATCAGCTCCCTGCTCCTCAAACCATGAAGTTACGGCATCCACCCGGTCTGCTGTAATATTATCTCTGTACTGGGATGATCCGGTATTGTCGGTATGCATTACAAGAAGCACTCTGAACATATCCGGATCTTTCATATATCGCTTTACAGGAGTAAGATATCTGGAAGCGGCAGCCGATAGCTCAGATGAGTTCGGAGCGAAAAGTTCACTCGCAGGTATTGTTATAAGGATCACCTCTTTCTTTCGGAATGCCTCAATATTGCATTTCCCCTGTTTGGGAGATAACGGTCCGTTCATTAGTTTCTGACGAGCCTCCAGATCCTGGAATTTACGTATCAGGTCGGCAGCCTTCTGATCTTTTGAAAGATCTACAGACTTCAACATCTGGGAGAAAGTCAGGTCTTCAAGATTCTCCTGCGCGGTAGCTGAAAATCCTGAAAGACAGATGGCAAGCACCACATATATAATCAGTTTTCTTATATTCATCTCATTCAGTTAAGGTCAAGAAGTCCGTCAGGAAGACGCATATAGACTGTTTTGGTATCTTCATCCATCTTTTCGATGAAATCCTCAGTCAACGGAATATAGACCGTTTTCCCATCCGGAGCCTCGACAATAAAAAGCTCATTCTCGGTATTCGTATCAATCTCCACTACCTTTCCTATCACTCCGGCGTCGGCATCCTCAATGGTCCAGCCTATAAGGTCATCGTAGAGAGCATATTCCTCATCATAATTGTCAAGCATGAACTCCTTCAGACGTTCGCGAAGGGCATAGACAGTCTTGTTAACGAGTTTCTTTGCTTCTATCTCGCTTTCTATACCCTCGAACTTCACCAGGTAGGAGAAACTTCCTTTCGTACGGATGCTTTCGGCATAAAACGGCACATATATGCCGTCTATGTCAAGGATCACAGGATTACCGTCTTCCAGATATCCGGGATCTATGTCAAGCATCATATTCATTTCCCCCTTCAGGGCATGCGTCTTAAGCAGTTTTCCTACTGAGGTGATTTCCTCTTCTGTAATCATACTCGTATGTTTGTCAGTTTCTAAATATCTTCGCTCCAAGAGAGTTAAGGCGTTCGTCAATATGCTCATACCCTCTGTCGATCTGATCTATATTCTCAATACGGCTTGTGCCCTTTGCCGACATCGCGGCCATCAGCAGAGCGATGCCTGCACGGATATCCGGACTTACCATCCGGGCGGCTTTCAGCGAGTTAAACTTACCGCTTCCTATCACCGCCGCACGGTGCGGATCGCAGAGTATTATCCTCGCCCCCATATCAATCAGCTTATCTACGAAAAAAAGACGGCTCTCAAACATCTTCTGATGGATAAGCACACTACCCTTGGCCTGAGTTGCAGCGACAAGGAAGATACTAAGAAGATCCGGCGATAGTCCAGGCCAGGTCGCATCCGCTATAGTCATGATGGAACCATCGATAAACGTCTCAATTTCATATATCTCCTTTTGGTCAATAAGGATATCGTCTCCTTTTATACTCAGGTTGATACCAAGACGGGCGAATGCATCGGGGATAATTCCAAGATCTCTTACTCCTACATTCTTGAGGGTAAGCGTACTTCCTGTCATAGCGGCGATTCCTATGAAACTTCCTACTTCGATCATATCGGGAAGAAGTCTGTGATTAGCACCCCAAAGTGTGTCAACACCTGTGATCGTCAGGAGATTACTTCCTATTCCATCTATTCTGGCCCCCATTCTTACGAGCATGCGGCAGAGCTGCTGCACATAAGGTTCGCACGCGGCATTGTAGATTGTGGTCTTTCCCTTAGCCAGTACAGCCGCCATTACAAGGTTAGCGGTACCGGTCACCGATGCCTCGTCGAGAAGCATATATACGCCATTGAGGCCTTTCGGAGCCGTGATATGATATACTCGCCTTGAGGAATCATAGTCAAATTTACCTCCGAGTTTCTCTAAGCCAAGAAGATGGGTATCCAATCTCCGACGTCCGATCTTATCTCCTCCAGGCTTGGGAAGCACTGCCTCTCCAAAACGGGCAACCAAAGGACCTATTATCATTACAGACCCTCGCAGCGACTGCGCTTTCTTCAGGAAATCCTCGGAATAAAGATATGAAAGATTTATATTGTCGGCCTGAAATTCGCATGTATGCCGGTCAAGATAACAGGTCTTGACGCCAAGATTAGCCATAAGATCGACGAGATTATTAACGTCTGCTATGTCAGGAAGGTTTGATATGGTTACTTTCTCAGACGTCAGAAGAGTGGCGCATATCACCTGAAGAGCCTCATTCTTGGCACCCTGAGGCTCAATAGCACCCTGAAGGCGGCAACCACCTTCTACAATGAATTCACTCATGGCTATCAGAAGTTTTGCTTGTTTTTCTTCTTATTCTGTTTCTGCTTGGTCGGTTGCTGCACTTCCTGGAAGTCATAGAGGTAGATATCGCCTGGCTGTAGATCTATCTTTCCGTCGCTTATAAACCTCAGGTCGTTTAAAACCTTCCTGTCGCTTACCGCCTCTTTGTTGTGGGCAAGCATAAGTTTCTTCATGTGATTGGCGATGACGCCTATGAGATTAAAGCGTTCTTCTGAATCATCCATATCCGCGACGGTACGCACCATCTCCTGTATGTGCTTTCCATAGTAACGGAATATTATCTCACGGGA
This sequence comes from Muribaculaceae bacterium, assembly GCA_029070945.1. Lineage (GTDB taxonomy): Bacteria > Bacteroidota > Bacteroidia > Bacteroidales > Muribaculaceae > Lepagella. The sequence goes on along the minus strand of JAIEBK010000182.1, from coordinate 16,058 downwards.
ATTGCTATATGGAATAGGCTCAGGATTGGGGTTCGCCTCTTCGGCCTGAATCACAGGTACAGGGAAATCAATGTCGAGTTCGAAACGCGACATGATATTGATGTGGTCCCAGATCTTCTTCCTGTCGTTAGGATCTTTTTTTAAAGCCGGAAATAGGATCGTCATTATGTCGGCTATGGCGTAGGCACATCGCGTACGCTCCTCTCGGTCGGGGATACCGACACAGAAATCCACAAGATTCTGTATGTTACGTCCGTATTCGGCAAGAAGAAGTGGCTCCATGCCGGTATTATAAGGTATCATATGCAGAAGTTCAGGAGTAACTTCCGCACTCCTTATTTCCTCTGTATTTACTTCATATGTTGTTTCTTCCAATTCTATTATTTTTTTAGATAAATTATTAACTTTTCTTGACCTGTCAGGATAGGCCCTTGACTGATGATTTCTTTGCCTCATATTCCTTAAGGTATTCAGGAACGCTATAGGCCACATCAAGGAAATCCCCCTCCCGGAATGCTTTCTCGGCGAGTGCCGTCATATCGGAAGCCTTGGGATTAACACCGTCAAGCCAATTATACCTTTCTCCTCTCAGAATCTCCTTTGATTTTGCCGCGCCGTCGCCCATGAAGTAGACAGCACGACCTTCCGGAAGTCCTGAATAACTTTCTTCTGAAAGTATCAGAGGCTGAGGAGGCATCAAGGCATCAAGCCGGAAATCGTAGGCAGCGGTATATACCTCCATCCTACGGGCATCGATCATCGGTACGAGAATCTCGTCGCCCTGCCAGTCTATATTCCGGAACATGGCTTTCACTGCGATAAGCTTGAGAGTCGAGACTCCGATCAGCGGAACATTAAGGGAGAAACAAAGTCCCTTGGCCATCGAAAGGCCTATACGTAGTCCTGTATAGCTTCCCGGACCCATGCTTACAGCCACAGCGTCAATTTTCCATTCACGCTGCCGTGCTTCCTTGACACATTCGTCTACAAACGGTCCGATGGCCCGCGCATGATTCATCTCCACTTCATCCTCACGACTGAATTCAGCAAGTCCTTCGTGAATCAAGGCCACGCTACAGTATTTACCGGAAGTCTCAATCGCCAATATAGTGCTCATTATTCTTTAAGAGTTAAGGGTTAAGAGTTAAGGGTTAGGAGTTAAGGGATTGCCTTATGCTTCGGGCGCAACGCATTCCGTCGATTGCCGCAGAGACGATTCCTCCGGCATATCCGGCTCCTTCTCCTGCCGGATAAAGCCCTTTCACCTCAATATGGCAGAGGGTTTCCTTATCTCGGGGAATCCTGACAGGACTCGAAGTACGCGACTCCAGACCTATCAATATGGCATCGTTGGTCAGAAAACCCTTTGCTTTACGGCCGAACTCAGAGAACCCCTTCTGCAATCGAGATGATATGAAAGGTGGCAACAACTGATCCAAACGCGCCTCCTGAAGTCCCGGAATGTAGCTTGAAGGAGGAAGGTTTCTGGAGTTTTTACCTTCTACAAAGTCCTTCATACGTTGGGCAGGCGCAACAATGCTGTTTCCGGATTCCTTGTAGATTTTTTTCTCAAGATCTTCCACAAAATCAAGCATCTCGAATTCGCCACGTCCTGCGTATTGAGGGAAATCACCCGGTCTTAACTCGACAACCATTCCGGAATTAGCCCATATGCTGCTTCTTGAAGACGCAGACATTCCGTTGACGACCGATTCTCCGGAACCACTGCCCGCAGGGACAACAACCCCACCGGGACACATGCAGAAGCTATAGACACCTCTTCCATCGACCTGCGTCACGAAATTATACTCAGCAGCAGGAAGCCATCTTCCACGTCCTGCAGGATTATGATACTGTATACGGTCTATAGACTGCTGCGGATGTTCGAGACGCACACCTACGGCGAGCCCCTTAGCCTCCATCTTCACGCCATCATCGGCCAGACTTCGGTAGACATCACGAGCAGAATGTCCTGTGGCGAGAATCACAGCATTACCCATAATTTCAGCACCATCGGATGTCACAACACCCCTGACCTCCCCGTCTTCTATGATCAGACGCGCCATCTTAGTCTGAAACAGGACCTCTCCGCCGCAATCCATTATAGTCTGACGAATATTCTTCATAATAGATGGAAGCCTGTCGCTTCCGATATGCGGATGAGAATCAATCAGTATTTCCTCTTTGGCGCCATGCTGCACAAGCAACGACAGCACTTCCACAGGATTTCCCCTTTTCTTACTTCTCGTATACAGTTTACCGTCAGAGAATGTGCCTGCACCGCCTTCACCGAAACAATAATTAGACTCCGGATCTATCTTTCGATCACGGTTTAAAGCGGCTATATCAAGTCGTCGAGAATCCACATCCTTTCCTCGCTCCAGAACGATGGGACGCATACCCAGACGTATGCATTCAAGAGCGGCGAATAATCCGGCCGGACCCGCCCCGACAATCACAACGGTATCTTCTGACGCGGATACGTCTCTAAATTCAACAGGCTCATAGCCTGAAGATACCTGACTGTCATCACCTGAAGCCACCCTTACGGTTAGATTGATGATTATGTCACGTTTTCGCGCATCGATCGATCGACGTACCACTTTCCAGTCATTGACCTTGCAGCCGGAAGCACCGAACACTTTCGGAGCAAGCAGCTCCGGAGTGGCGGCTATTTCGGGCGATACACGAAGCGTTATATCCTTTATCATTTTCTTTTTACGGTTCAATCAGAAGCAGAAAACGGAAACAAAACCGTCTTCTGAATGTTTTCACTACAAAGTTAATAAATATTTTTGGCACTTCATAAAATTTAAGTAATTTTGTAGATTATGAAAGCAAATAACGATATAGCGTGCCTGTTTGACCTTGACGGTGTCTTAGTAGACAGCGAACGAATATATACTAAAATTTGGGAGGCTATCGAGAAGCAATGGCCTACCGGAATAGAGAATTTCACATATAAGATCAAGGGTACGACTCTTGAGGATATACTCGAAAGATACTTTCCCAAAGATGTCAGGGAAGAGGTCACCAGGGAACTCATCCGCCTTGAGGGTATGATGATCTATGGTCCGCTTCCAGGCGCAATCGAGTTTCTTGATGCCTTGAGGACCAGAGGAATTCCTATCGCCCTGGTGACAAGCAGCAACGGACTGAAGATGGATCACCTGTGGCACGATATGCCCGGATTCAAGGAAAAATTCGATGTAGTCATCACAGGCGACGAGGTGGAACGCTCCAAACCGGATCCTGAAGGATATCTTGCTGCGGCCACCGCTCTCGGCGTAGATCCGAAAAGATGCGCCGTATTCGAAGACTCCCTTCAGGGCGTCAAGGCTGGAAAGGCTGCCGGGGCTTTCGTGATAGGAGTGGCCGGAACACTTAAGGCTTCGGATATCCAGCCCTACAGCGACATCGTCGTCAATGCAGTGGCCGACATATATCCCGATCGGCTTGAAGAGACACTGAAAGCGAGAGGAAAAGAATCATGAATAATTTCGAACCTCTTGCCGAGCGACTCCGTCCAAATACCCTCGACGACTACATAGGACAGAAACACCTTGTAGGCGACGGGGGAATAATACGCAACATGATCGAGTCCGGCAAGGTTAATTCCTTCATATTATGGGGACCTCCCGGAGTCGGAAAGACAACTCTCGCACGCATTATTGCCAATACGATAGACGCACCCTTCTACACTCTGAGTGCCGTGACCTCGGGAGTGAAGGACGTGAGGGATGTGATCGACCGATGTACACGTGAGGCTTCGAGCATGTTCGCCAAGGCGCGTCCGATTCTCTTCATCGATGAAATACATCGCTTCAACAAAGCACAGCAGGACTCGCTTTTAGGAGCCGTCGAGAAAGGTGTCGTCACTCTCATAGGTGCGACTACCGAGAATCCTTCGTTTGAAGTGATACGACCGTTGCTCAGCCGAGCACAGGTCTACACCCTTAAGTCGCTGGAAGAGGAAGATCTGCAGATTCTTCTCGAACGTGCATTGAAAAACGACCGCGTTCTTTCCAAAAGGGATGTGGATGTCAGATCTACCAAGGCACTGTTCAGGTTTGCCGGAGGAGATGCCCGGAAACTCCTTAATATACTCGATCTATTGGAGCAGAGCGTTCCGGAAGGATCACCGGTGATAATTGACGACGAATTCGTAACCAACTGTCTGCAGGTGAATCCGGCAGCTTACGACCGTAACGGAGAGATGCACTACGATATCATCTCGGCCTTCATCAAGTCTGTCAGAGGAAGCGATCCTGACGCCGCCATCTACTGGCTTGCCCGTATGGTGGCAGGAGGCGAGGAGCCGAAGTTCATCGCACGTAGACTTGTAATTCTCGCGGCCGAGGACATCGGACTTGCAAATCCAAATGCGTTGCTTCTTGCCAACGCCACCTTCGATGCCCTCCAGAAGATAGGATGGCCGGAAGGACGTATCATTCTTGCGGAATGCACTATATATCTCGCCACATCGCCTAAAAGCAACTCCGCTTATCTTTCAATCGACAACGCTCTCGAAATGGTTCGTAAGACGGGAGACCTACCCGTACCGCTTCATCTCCGCAACGCCCCCACCTCGCTCATGAAGGAAATGGGATACGGACACGACTACATGTATGCCCACGACTATAAAAACCATTATGCAGCCCAGCAATATCTACCTGACGGACTCGTCGGCGCACGTTTCTGGACGCCACAGCAGAATCCGGCAGAGACAAAGCTGGACGCATACATGCAAGCACTCAGAGCAAGTGCTGACAAAAGATAATAATTGTATTACTCGCGTAGCGGACGCACGATCCGTACGTCACTACCATTCGAGGATGAAAGTTACATTATAGCCCGGGGATGGATGCTCTGAAAGGCTAAGGAGAAAGCCCTGACTCATCAACACCTGACGGGATAGGGAAAGACCGATGCCGCTCCCTCCTGTCTTGGTAGTAAAGAAAGGTATGAAAATCTCACGTGCCACGTCATCCGGTATGACGTGGCCGTCATTGCTTATATGCAACGACGAATCCATATACTTTATCCCTATGGATTTAGCATCCGCCTCTTTTGCATTTTTCACAAGATTGATAAAAACCTGACGAAGCAGATCTTCGTCGGCATGCAGCATAAATCCTGACGGAAGAGAAATATTCCATTGGAGTTCCGGATAAAGGGTCATAATGCCGTTGAAGAATGTGCCGCATTCTATATCCTTCATCACCGGCTCCTGAAGTTGGGTCATTTTTCGGTAGTTACTCACAAAAACCGCCAATCCGGAACTTGAGTCATGTATTGCCTGAAGGCCCTCCTCATATGGTGTTCCTTTAACGTCCGGATCCTGAAGGTACGCCTGGCTTATACTCTGAATGGGAGCCATTACATTCATTATCTCATGGGTCAAGACACGAGTCAGCCGTTGCCATGACTCCACTTCATTGTGTGCTTCCAGTTTTTCGATATCATGCCCCATCTCGTTCAGAGCTTTCTGCAGGGCACGCTCTCCGAAAAGAAGCCCCTTTACAGGCAGCTTGAATGAGAAATCTCGATGACGCATAGCATCGCGCATCATGGCTGCCCTGTCGCGAAGCAGGCACTGATGACGATAGACCATTATTGCAATGATTATCGCCAACGCCAAAACAGCACCTGCGATTACCACGATTGATACTTTCTATAAAGAGTCTGACGTGTGATGCCGAGCAAATCGGCAGCCTTGCTCATATTGCCATGGCATTTATCCACCACCTTCTTTATATGTTCACGTTCCATTTCATGAAGCGGCACAATTTCCTTCGACATATCGATGGCATCCTTCAGCATCCGTATAAGCTCATCATTGTCCCAAGGTTTGGTTACGAAATCCGCAGCTCCGTTTTTCAGACCTCTGACAGCAAGTTTCACATCGGCATAAGCCGTGATAAGGACTACCGGGATATCGGGATGCCGGCGTTTGATGGAAGAAAGCCAGATAAGTCCGTCTTGCCCGGAATTGACTCCGTTAGAGAAATTCATGTCAAGCAGTATTACATCCACATGTTCCTGACGGAGAGTGATGAGTATATTTTCGGGTTCAGTAAGAGTAAGAATCTTCTCGAATACCTTTCCGAGACATATCTTCAAGGCCGTAAGGATGGCGGGATTATCGTCGACAATCAATATTGTACCGTATTTTGCATTCATAGTGCAAATTTAATCATTTTAGATAATATGGGGGCAAATAAAGATAAAAAATTAGAGTTTAGTCCCAAAAGTGTATGATTTTCATACGAAGTAGTGTATGATTATCATCCAAACTATCTCCCGAGAAGCTATATTTCATTGCTTTCTCAATATGTAAGTGTATCTTTGCATCAAAATTAAGGCATATGAAGAAGATACTCATTATATTTATGTTTATGTTTGACTCTTTAAGTATCTGCGCATCTGCAACAGACACGTTGATTCTGACTCTCGACGGAGCCATCAAACTCGCGCGTCAGAACTCTCCGTCGGCACAAAGCGCACGAAATACTTTTCTTTCTGCCTACTGGAACTACCGATACTATAAAGCGAACTATCTTCCTTCTGTCACCCTCACATCCTCTCCCTATATCAATAAGGAGATGAACAAGATCACGCAGTCCGACGGTACCGCCATGTTTATCAGGCAGGATCAGTTCGGTGCCGACCTTACACTAAAGATCAATCAGAACGTAAGCCTTACCGGTGGAAGTTTCTTCCTGAAAAGCTCCCTTAACAGACTTGATGAGTTTCAGTACGGAACGACAGCTTACAGCAGTCAACCGCTTGTGATCGGTTATCAGCAAAGTCTCTTCGGGTATAATTCGCTGAAGTGGGACAGAAAAATAGAACCTATACGCTATCGCGAGGCCAGAAAACAATATGCAGAGACCATTGAGCTGATATCTGCTACTACCTGTAACTATTTTTTCTCGCTTGCCTCGGCCTGCAATGAACTTGATATGGCACGTCAGAACTTCGCTTCAGCAGATACACTCTACAGAATGGCGAAAGGACGCTATGAAATAGGCACAATAACAGAAAACGAGATGCTTCAGCTCGAAATCAACCGGCTTAATGAAGAAACGAACGTACTGGACGCCGAGATCAACCTTCGTGAAGCTCAGCAAGGCATAAGATCGTTTCTTGGACTGGAAGATAACGTAGAAATAGATATAACAGTGCCTGACAGTGTCCCGGACTTCGACGTGCCGATGGCATCAGCGATGGAACTTGCTCTGGTCAACAGTCCGGATCCGGAGTATTTCAACCGCATAGTAAAGCAGAGTGAAAGTAATCTCGCTTATGCGAAAGCAAATGCACGGATGAAAGCTGATCTCTATGTACAGTTCGGCCTCTCACAGACCGGAAAGGATATCGGCCAGTCGCTTAGCAATCTCATGCATCAGGAATATGCAAGCGTTACACTGTCAGTGCCGATCCTTGACTGGGGACGGGGCCGAGGCAAAGTAAAGGAAGCGAAATCACAGCTTGCCCTTGCTGAGACGACGGCCAGCCAAGGAATGAACGACTTCACCCGGAATGTAGAGAAACTGGTGATGCAGTTCAACATGCAGGCCCGAAAAGTGAACATCGCTTCTATGACAGACCGCAGGGCGACACAAAGGCATTCAGTGGCGATGAAGCTGTTTATGATGGGGCGTATCGGTATACTTGACCTGATGTCCGCAATAAGCGAAAGGAACAATGCAAGACGTGGAGTCATAAACACCATGCGGACATACTGGAGTCTTTACTATACTCTCCGTAGCATGACAGCCTATGACTTCGAAAATAATATTGAAATAACCAATGAGGAGTTACTATTGACTGAACAGGGACGCCACTTAGCGGACGCACGAGCCGTGCATCCCTGCAAATCAGATAAGTCAATCCCTACCCATTAACTCTTAACTCTTAACCCTTAACTCTTAATAAAAATGGATATTCAATTGAAAAAGAGACCTTGGTATATAAGATATGTCTCTTATATTGTAGCCGGTATGGCATTTCTTGCCCTGACGGTATATGTATGCGTCCTTGCTTTCGGGCCTCGTAAACTGAAGATCGACTCGGAGGAATACAGAATCGCGGAAGCAGAGGAAACTCCATTTATGGAATATTTAGATGTGGAAGGCATCGTACAGCCGATTCAGACCATACAGGTCAATGCTCTCGAAAGCGGATTCGTAGAGCGAATAGTCGCGGAGGAAGGCAGTATGCTTGGGGCGGGAGATACCATCCTTGTGCTTAGCAACATTGATCTACTCCGTGCCATAGAGGATGAGCGATCTGAATGGGAAAACCAGCAGCGCAACTATCAGGAGCAGGAGATAGAGATGGAACAGCGATCCATCACCCTCCGTCAGCAGGCTCTCGATGCCGAGCATCAGATATCTTCTTTGGAAAAGTCAATGCAACAGAGCCGTGAGGAATTCCGCATGGGCATCAAGAGCAAGGCTGAACTGGAAGTAGCTGAAGAGGATTATGAATACCAGCATAAGAGAGCACAGCTGCAGATGCAGAGTCTGAGGCATGATTCCGTAGCCACCCGCCTCAAGCGCGAGATGGTTCGCGCCAACCGTGAGTCATCAGCCCGTAAACTGACGCGCACGGCCGACAGGACCGGAAATCTTATAGTCCGAGCTCCGGTAGCAGGTCAGTTGAGTTTCCTCAATGTCTCGTTGGGTCAGCAGGTTGGAGCCGGCAGCGGAATCGGCGAGATAAAGGTGATGAGCGAATACAAGATTCGCGTCTCGCTTCCTGAATATTATATTGATCGTATCGTGTCGGGATTGCCGGCAAACATTCAGTATCAGGATAACAAGTATCCGTTGCGTATCAGTAAAGTTGTGCCGGAAGTCAAAGACCGCAATTTCACCTGCGATCTTCTCTTCACCTCCGACAAACCTTCCAACATACGGCTCGGTAAAAGCTATCGTGTGCAGAT
>JAIEBK010000182.1:0-7005 GCA_029070945.1 Muribaculaceae bacterium | reverse complement strand
AATTCATAATGCATAATTAAAAGTCTTTGAAGTTCAGTTGATATGAATTTTATCAAAACTACTTATATGTCAGACAGTTTTTTACGTTAAAGATAGTAAAGACATGTATATGAGTTTGGCAGATACACCGCATGATGCCGGTAGATCCGGCAAAGATTATCGCCAAAGAATGACCGGACTAAGATTAATAATAGAATATTAAGACTATAGAAATTATATGAACATGATTCTCCACAATATCAAGGTCGCCGTCAGGAACCTTATGAAGTATAAACTTCAGACCGTCATCAGCGTGCTCAGCATCGCCGTCGGCATCGTAACCCTTTCTTTTACCCATTCCCTGTTGTCAAGGATTAAGCTGCCGTCGATTTATTATACATCGTATTATGACCGCGCCTATAAGGTTACCTTTAAGACTAAGGGCGAAAGTGAGGATTTCAATATAAGCAAAGAGCTTATAAAAACTCTTAAAAGAGACGGTGGCTTGAGGTGTGCAGAAATGATCGCCGTGCCTAATGGCTGGAAGAGCGGACTTCCGGTTGAATTCCATTTAGCAGATTCTACAATCCGCAAGGGGACCATCGGGGCAGCCCATATTGATCCTCAATATCCCAATTATTCCGGTCTTCGCTCCGCCATTACAGGGAAAAAGATAAGAGTATTGAAATCGGGAGAAGGAATAGTGAGCGATGATTTTGCAAGAAACTATTTTCAGGACAAGAATCCGATTGGGGCCGTACAAACTCAAATAGTCTATGGTTATCAGGAAATACCAGTCACTATCGTTGATGTATATGATGCATCCGTTTCAGACTATCCATTCGGCACCGATATGTTTTATTATTGCATTGGCGACAATTTTGAAGATAGCGAAGTGCAAGGCAAGTTTTTTGCAAAATGGATAAATATTGTTCTGATGCAAGGCTGTACGAGGCAACAGCTTTTGAATGAAATAAACGAAAAGGTAAAACCCTTTGAAATTAAAGCCGAACTATCAAAAGTATCCGAAGATTCCGGTCTTAGTATGGTCGTCATTATCCGGCTACTTGGATACATCATAGGTTCACTTATACTTCTGGCAGGTATTATCGGTTTCCTTCGCATTCAGATTCAGCTGTTCAGGATCCGTAGCCGGGAGCTTGCACTCAGGATTGTCAACGGCGCCACAGGGATAAAGCTTTTCGGAATGCTTCTCACAGAGATCACCATATGCATTTCCATTGCAATGATAATAGCTTTGCTGCTTGGAGGGATGCTTCAGGATTTCTGTGACAGCAACATGAATCTTATTATTGATGGTACGGGAATCAGGATACAGAATCTCTGGCAATACAGTTGTGCAATCGGAATATTATTGCTTGTGATATGCAGTCTGATAGGCTGGTTCACACTACAACGTATATCTCAAACCCGTCAGGGGCTGTCCTCAAGTATCAGAAGAAGCCGTAACCATCTGCTACGCAACGTAATGTTGGGCATTCAGATCATCATAAGCATGGTTTTTGTATGCTGCACGTTTATACTGGTATATGGAGGGGACAAGATATTCAAGGCATGCAATGTGCCTGACAATGACGATTTCTACAATGAATGCCTATATATAGAACCGATATATGCTAACGGACGGGAAAGGCTTATTGAAGAGATCAACCGTCTTCCCGAACTTGATAGAATGGTAATGATCGGCGATGGCTGTCTTCCTATAAAGGAAGTATTTGATAATCCGGATCTACAGGATAAATTCCTGAACCGTGGATCATTTAATGTCTACTGTACGCAAGACACAGCCCTCATATCCCTTCTCGGAATGGAAGTAGAGTGGTTTCCTTATAATCGCGATCATAATGAATGCCTTCTCATTTCCAGAGACCTGTACAATCGTTTCAGGGAACTTGGTCTGCTTGACAGCAACATGCTGACTATAATGAAAGGATGGGAAGAAGAGCGAACTTTACAGATAGCCGGGATCATTAATAAAATACCATATGATGCGGATGGCGAGTCTCTCGTTGCAGTCTGTCCTGAATGGAGCAGTACTTACTTTCCATGGCTTCTCGTGCCCAAGGCAGGAAAAAGCAAAGAGCTTACACGCAGCGTGAATGAAACCATTGAGCGTCTTGAACCTGAACTTTTAAACAGGATAGTATTCAATTACCGTGAGAGAGCTAATCAGGCCCCGGGATTTGTGGAGGCCGTAAGAACCGCAGGGTGGATATTGGGATGTGTCAGTCTGTTGATTTGTGCAATGAGTATCTTCAGTACGATCGCCCTTGATACCAGAGCACGCAGGAAAGAGGTCGCTGTCCGCAAAGTCAACGGAGCCAAGAGCCGGGATATATATAGTATGTTCGGCAGAGTGTATGTTGTTTTAGTTGCTGTAGCAATCTTTTTCGCTGTACCGGTGTGTATCATGTTCAATCAAGTCGTAGAGTCTATGTTGACGGAACTATCACCGGGAAGCAGCCTCTCCCCTCTCTGGCCTATAATACTCGGAGTTTCTATCGTCATACTCCTTATCATCGCCATCGTCGGCTGTCAGATTCATCGCGTGATGAAAGCGGATCCCTCCAGTATAATCGCGAAAGAATAGAGTTTACAAAATTAGCAGTGTAAAAATAAGAATATTATTTGAAAATGATTATCCATAACATAAAGGTTGCCGTAAGGAACCTTATGAAGTATAAGCTTCAGACCGCCATCAGCGTGCTGAGTATCGCCGTAGGCATCGTAACTCTGGCGTTAGCGCAATCACTGATGTCAAGATATACCTTTCCTGCTGTTTTTGAAGAGCCATATATAGATAGAGTCTATGAAGTTTCGTTCAAAACCAAGCAAAACGAGGATGCTGTTATCACGAAAGAAATGCTCACAGCGTTAAAGGGTAACGGTGGTCTTCGACACACTGAAATTTTTACAGTTCCAAACTCATCCGGTTCAGGTAAGAATGTGACGTTCCATTTAGGAGACTCTTCGGAAATCAGAAAAGGAAGCATAATGGCAAGTGCAGTAGATCCGGGATATCCAGATTTTGCGGCATATCGTTCTGCAGTCTCAGACAAGAAGATAGGTAGATTGAAAGCGGGACAGGCAATAATCAGCGAAAAACTTGCAAAACAAGTATTCGGAGATCTTAATCCAATTGGAGTATCGGGGATAGTAAACGATATATTATCAGATCAATCCTATCCCATCACCATAGTTGACATCGTCAAGCCCAGATCAAGGAATGAACTTTTAATGCCTTTCGAGCAGCTTGACTTCTGTGTGTCTGACGATATCGAAGAGTCGTATTCTCCATACCTGTACCATTCCTACACTGTTAATTTAGTCCTGAAAGAAGGCTCTTCAAAGAAGCAGCTGGAAAAAGAAATTGCAGACAGACTTATTCCGCTGGGTATGGAGGCCCAGTTGACAAAAGTCAGAGACAAAGAAGAATACAGGTTGATTATGCCCGTCAGACTTCTTGTATTTTCTATTGCAGCCTTGATTCTTCTTTCAGCTGTAATTGGGTTCCTGAAGATTGAGATACAGCTTTTCAGGATCCGACGTCGTGAAATGACTCTTCGAAAAGTCAATGGGGCCTGCAATAGACATATTTTCAGTTGCTTATTGATTGAATTGCTTATAATCATCATTTTGTCGATAATACTTTCATTGATTTTGGGATCGCTGATTCAGGATTTCGCCGATGAAAAACTTGATTTGGCAATGGAGCAATCCAGACTAAACATCAGCGAATTGTGGAAATACAGTCTCATTATCGGAGGCGTACTTATCGTGGCAAGCACATTAATTGCATGGTTATCTATAATGCGAATCCACTACGTAAGAAACAATCTGAATTCGGAAATACGGAGAAAGGGAAATCACTTGTTCAGAAATATATTGCTTGGTATTCAGATATCAACCTGTATAATATTCGTATGCACAACCTTCATAATACTCAAGGGAGGTTCTCTGATGCTTAAGGCTTGCAATGTGCCGACAAACGACAGTCAATGTGCCGAATGGTTAACAACTTGTCTTAGCCTGGCCAATCATCCTGAGCAACTTGAAGAAGAGATAAAGCGCTTGCCTGAACTTGAGACAATGATCGGTTGCAGTAAGTTCAATGCTTCGATAAATGATATATCCCGCAATCCTGAATACTCTGAACGACTTAAGGGGAAATCGTTCTATAGATTTTATACACCTGAAGATACAACTCTGCTGAAATACTTAGATATTGATGTGGAATGGCTTCCCGGAAATGTCTATAAGGGAAAGTGCCTGTTGATAGGAGAAAAACTATATGATAAATTTAAGGAAATAGGATTGCTTGAGAGGGGTGGTTTGTCGGTTGGCCATTATGATGAATTCATGCCAATCGCCGGTATTATAAGGAAGTTTCCTTATGATAAAACAGGCGAGATCATCATCGCAATCGGTACTAAGTTTACTCCTGTATACAATTATTCCATATTGATTCCTAAAACAGGCAAAGGAAAGTCACTCGCTGAGAGCGTAGCGGAAACAGTCAGAAAAGTTGAACCGGAAAATATTACGCCATTGATTGCCCAATATAGGGAACAGGAAGATACACTACCTTCTATTGTAGAGTCAGCAGAAGGCACAGGCTTGATTTTGGGTGGAATCAGCATAATCATATGCCTCATGGGCATATACAGCACTATCTCGCTTGAGACCAAAGCCAGAAGAAAGGAAATGGCAATTCGAAAGGTTAACGGTGCCAAAGGTAGGGATATATACCGACTATTCGGAAGGGTGTATGGCTTAATCATAATCGTATCCCTCGCCATCTCAATTCCTGTATGTTTTACGGTGAGTCGATGGGTACAGAACTATATCAACGACGAACTGCCAGACCCAATAAAACTTTTACCATCCGGCCCGATCGTCGCTGGCTGTCTCATTGTGATAGTCCTTATCTTTCTTGTAGTCTACGGGCAGATACACCGCATGATGCAGACAGATCCGGCAAAGATAATCGCTAAAGAATGAGAGTTAATGACTATAAGTCTAAACAACTTATTAAAAAAAATACGTTTTGAATAAATCTTTTTTAATTTTATACGTATATTATATATAGTCATTATCTTTTCCATACAGATTTTATAAAACCATACATTAGAATGAAAAAACTTTCTTTAGCAATTGCTCTGACTGTTGGCATTGCTGTCAATGCCGGAGCTGAGTCCCGGATAGTGGACTATCCGTTTATAAGCTACGCCAATACCAATATTCTCGATATAGCCAAGGTGGAACTTACCGATACTGCTTCCATCGTCAATTTTGACGTAAGTTTCCGCCCCAAAAACTGGATTCAGCTTGGCACGGATGTTGTGCTTAAGGCAGACGGGAAAAAATATGCACTCCGTTCTGCAAAGGATATTACACCTGGAGAAAAGCTTTGGATGCCGGAAAGCGGCCGGACATCGTTCACTCTTATCTTTGACCCGCTCCCTCTCACTACGGAGAAATTCGATTTCTCGGAAGGTGACACTGATAATGACTGGCAGCTTGGCGATATACTCCTTACAAGAGACGTGTCAGCACCCCGCCAGCTACCTGCGGGATTGCCTGACGGCATATTAAAGGATTTCACTGACGGACCATTGCCGATGCCAAGTCTTACTGTCGGAGAATCTACAGTCAAAGTTCACTATTTAGGGGACAGACCGGAACTCGCGTCAAAACTTAGCTTTATCATAGACGAGACTATTTCCGGAGAGAAATCAGCAGATATGAAGTTTGACGATTTAGGGAATGCGATTGTAAGTTTTACCCAATACGGTCCCGCATCGGTACATATAATAGATCGTGATTACTACATTCCTTATGCCAACTTCCACATTCAGCCCGGTGAAACCGTAGACTGCTATATAGACGGAACAATAAGCGGCTTCAAGGCGATGCAGCGACGAGGCAAAAGTGGCATTCCTAAAGAAATGTTTGTCATGCATAACGGAAGCCTGGGCAATTACGACCGTATGCTGTCTCAATCAACGAATACATACACAGACTGGCTTGATAGCGGAGAGAAGAAGCTATATAGGCTCGACCGAGAAAGCTACATGAAAGAATTGAAATCCGGATATCTCGCTTCGTTGGATTCTATTCAGAATGCCAATATACCGGAGATGGAGAAAGAGATTCAGAAAATATATCTCCGAAATTTGATTCTTCAAGCCGTAGCTCGACATAAAGAGATGATGAGATACCAGTATCTGTCTACTACGGGCAGATGGAACGAGGATTTCTCATACGATTCGATTCCTGCTACCCTTACCGATGATGACTTCAGGGAGGTGACTACCTGGTTTGATGTCTCAGATCCGTATCTTCTTCTCACCGGAAGCGACAACGGACTTTCTATGACAGACTGGAACGCCTATGGTGTGAAAGGGGATCTGTCAAAGTCTCTCTGCAGGCTTTCCGACTTACGAGAAAAGGCAAACAATGCAATATTAACCAAAGAGGAAGTGGATGGTATGAAATCGTTGTCCAATCCTTTCTTCGCACAGGTAGCAGACTCGCTGTATGCTGAAATGAACCGGAAGATAGCAGCATTGGATGTGTCCGTAAAACCCGAACAAACTCCTGATGTGGCGATAGATGAGATATTTGATGCAATAGTCGCTCCCCATAAAGGAAAGGTAGTTGTAGTAGACTTATGGAACACCTGGTGTGGACCTTGCCGAAGGGCAATAAAACAGAACGAGCCGCTTAAAGAAGGCGAACTCGCCGACGATGATATTGTCTGGATCTACATTGCCGACGAATCGTCAGATCATTTCCAGTATCTTGAGATGATCCCGAAGATCAGGGGCATCCATTATAAGCTGAATCGTGAACAGATTACAAAAATCAGGGAACGATTTAAAGTCGACGGTATCCCCTACTATATCCTCATAGACAGAGAAGGAAAGGCACAAGGGCGTCCTGATCTTCGAGACCACACTAAATATGTGAAGGAAATAAAAGGTCTGCTCTGAAAGACTGATC
>JAIEBK010000181.1 GCA_029070945.1 Muribaculaceae bacterium | reverse complement strand
TCAAAGGCATAAGAATAAGGTATATGTTTCTTTTCTTTAAAACACTCGATCCATCCTTTTTCATGATGACTTTGTTCTGAAATTTCTCCTGCAGAGAAGTTCTTGAAATGTTCACATACATCCTGAAGAAGTTCGATTTCTGAATCAGTGAAAATATTCATATTCGGTTCCTTTTGTGTTTGTAGGAGGATTCCGCTTGTGCCGTTAGGATATATATATTCTTCCATTTCAACATCAGATGCGCGTGAATAGATTTCCCCATATCCATTTGGTACCGGACCATGCTTAATTGCACTATATTCAAGACCGGTCAACCCATAACCTTCTCGTCTGTATTTTATGAAGTCAGAATAGAAGAGAAGTTTGTTCATCTTTGTTACGAATACACCGCCAAGACGGCTGCAGAAATATTTTATTGTTTCTGCGGTCTTATTTGCAGAGTATGATGTGTATCCGTTGTTGATTGATGGTCTGGAAAGTCGCATATATTCCGGAATTGATTCTATGTGTTCCTTGATTCTTGTGTATGCCTTTTCTCCTATCATTGCCTTTGAGCTTTCAAGGAAGTCGAGAAATACGGATTTATTGCGTATCGCTGTTATTGCCCTTGCGTTGGATTCATTAGGAACTTTCCCGGCTTCGTAATATCTCCATTGGTTGGCTCCGAATCCCATTATCTCAGACATCATGGATGCCGAAACTCCATAATGTTGCCGAAGCTGAATTATTTCGTTCGGGAAAGGGTATCCATGTCGCTCCCTGTAGGCATTATATACTTGATTTTCATTTATCTCATCTAATTTGTCTGTAGTAAATTGTTCACCTGTATCGTCACAACGATAAGCGAGATGGGTATAGAAGAATCTTTCCCCGCGAAACTCCACGGAGTCAGGTTCTGTCACCAATACCATAGGTTTGCCTGTAATTGGGCTTAGTTCTTCTTTCATATTTGTTTATTTTAGAGGATAATTCATAGGATGCTCTGCTCTGTGAAATGAAATACATATAGAACGACCATTGAATCCACCCATTGTGATTTTAATATAAACTTCAATACCTTTTACATCTTTACCGAAAACCCACATTTCAGTACCATGATACAATTCATCAGGAATCGGACCTTCTGAATAATCTTCGGTTTCAATGCTTTTGATTATTTCAGAACGTTCAAAGCGACTTATATCTAAATCAAAAAGAGCATTTCGGTTCTTTTCTCTATCGTCCCGGAAAAGGATGCCGAATATCTTAACCTTCTCATGGAATGAAGCCAAGAAGGCTTCTACCTCATCTTTTAATGACATTTCATAAGTTTTAAATAAATTATTGGGCAAATATACAAAAATTTTATGATAAATTCAACCTTAAGGTTGAATTTATCATAAAATTTTTAGAATCCTTGGCTTTTTATATGAAATCATGGCATTAAAGGTATATAATATTATATAAAATCTGGATTGCTTGGATGAATATGGGTTGTCTTAGAGAAGATTGTAAAATTTTTAATTTTGATTTGTGAAATCGGAAATTTTGTTTTAACTTTGCGATTACAGATTGTTTCTCACAGCCCCGCTCGGGGTAAAAGCGGGAGGGAATCTGTACAAACGCACCGTAGATGCGTTTGTAACAACATATTATGAAAGCGTTTATCCGCGCTGATTCTTGACTGCTTGAGATTCTCGCAAAATTTCTATTGATGTCAAGGATTGAGCAACGGTAGATGCCCAAGGTTGTGTAATACCCCACATCCGGTGAGGTATCTCGTGAGAGATATATCCGGACGTGATATTGCATATACGAGCGTGGGCTTCTGCGTTGCCGTCCGACATCAATAGGGCAATGCGAGAAGCCTCAAGCAGTAGGACGGCGACAGATACAGACTCCTGCGCTTTTTTCGTGCTAACAAATTAACGCCAACGAGGGGAGGACTGAGGCATTGGTATAATTGTTATGAAGAAAATAGCTTTGTTTTTCATGTTAATTATTACAAGTGCAATTTTTGCTGTTGACGCTATGTCTGCAGGCAAAAAGGTTGCAGTCTATGTGGAAGGAGACATGAGTAGGGCTGATAAATCAATCGTCAATTCGTCAGTCCTTGCAAGACTATCCGGTAATAAGGACTACGTTGCGTTTGAGCGTAATAAGTCTTTCATTGATGCACTCGATAAGGAACAGGACTATCAGGTCTCGGGAGAGGTGCCGGAACGTGAGATCCGGGCTGTCGGAGAAAGGATGGGTGTTGACTTTGTAATTGTCGTGAATGCAGTTATATCCTCAGATGATTTCTGTCATATGTCTGCGAGATTGATTGATCTTGTGTCCGGCGAGGTCGTGAAGTCAGTTAGTCTTAAGCGGGAATATACAGGATCTGATGTGCTTTCTAATATGGCGAATAATGTAGCATATCGTCTGATAAATAAAAAATCCAAGTAAGAAGTCAGATATGAAATCATTAATTTCAAGATGTGCTCTTTTCCTCCTGTTTTGCATCATTGCTGTGCCATTTGCCAGGGCAGACGAACCTTTAAAGAAAAACGTGGCAGTGTATGTAACAGGGAATGAAGTTGATAACAGTATTCGTAAAGTTCTCGGAGCCAAGCTTGTCACTGCAATTACGTCTGGCGGAGAATATGCTGCGGTTGAACGTACGGCAGATTTCCTCGAGGCATTGACAAAAGAGAATGATTATCAGACTTCTGGAGAAGTCAGGGATAGTCAGATTGCAGAAATAGGAAAAAAGTTCGGTGTTAAGTTTGTTGTTGTCGCAGATGTTAGCGAAGTGTTTGACGAATTGTTTGTAGCATCTCGACTTATCAATGTAGTGACGGGTCTGGTTGAGCGTGCGTTTGATGCTAATGGCCCTGTTGATACAATGACGCAGTTGATTAAACTATCCCAAGAGGTTGCATCCGGATTACTTAAGGGGTCTAATAACGGCAGAAACGCTTCAAGTAGCTTCGGTGGTAATAACAGTAATTTAAATGGTCATGAATATGTCGATTTAGGACTGCCAAGCGGTTTGAAATGGGCGACATGCAATGTCGGAGCATCCTCGCCATCAGACTATGGATATTATTTCGCATGGGGTGAGACAAATACAAAGTATGATTATTCCTCGAGCAATTGCCGTACTTGGGAAAGAACTTTTGGAGATATAGGTGGTAACGTGCAATACGATGCTGCCCGTGCAAATTGGGGTGGATCATGGCGGCTCCCTACACGTGGAGAATGTGAGGAGTTAGTCAATTGCTGTACTTGGGCATTTATTACTATGGGAAATCATAACGGATATAAGGTGATTGGTCCTAATGGTAATTATATTTGTAATCGGTAACTTTGTATCGACAAAAATCGGAAAAGTTAAATCGACATAATAGGGCAAAAAAATAACATTGTA